>JBAPYG010000519.1:0-4236 GCA_049284615.1 Acidimicrobiia bacterium | reverse complement strand
AGACGGGAGTCAGTGGCCAGGTCGAGGGCGGAGAAGGAGTCGTCGAACACATAGATCTCGGGGCGGCGAATGAGGGCCCGTGCGATTTGAAGCCTCTGTCGCTGCCCACCGGACACGTTGGTCCCTCCCTGGGCGATGGGGGAGTCGAGACCGTCGGGCATCGCCTCCACGAAATCACGCGCCTGGGCGATCGCGAGAGCCTCCCACATCTCCTCTTCGGTGGCGTCGGCCTTCCCGTCTCTGAGGTTCGAGGCGATCGTCCCCGAGAACAGGTACGGGTTCTGGGGGACGAGCCCGATCTTCGACCAGAGCACCTCGGGGTCGAGCTCACGCACATCCACGCCGTCGACGAGGACGGCCCCCGACGTGACGTCGAAGAGACGGGGGATGAGATTCGTGAGAGTGGTCTTGCCCGCGCCCGTCGAGCCGACGATGGCCAGGGTCTCGCCGGGTCGGGCGATCGCCGAGACCTCACTCAGCACCGGGTGGTCGGCGCCCGGGTAGCTGAAGGTGACCCGGTCGAGGGTGAGCTGACCCCGGAGGTCCAAGTTCCGCACCGGATCGTCGGGGAGCTCCACGCTGGAGGTGGTGTCGAGGACCTCTGAGATGCGATCGGCGGAGACGGCGGCCCGTGGGATCATCACCAGCATCATCGAGGCCATCATCACCGACATGAGGATCTGCAGGAGATAGGTGAGGAAGGCCGTCAATGAGCCGATCTGCATGGCTCCCACGTCGATGCGCTGGGCCCCGAACCAGAGCACGGCGACGCTGGACACATTGAGGACCAGCATGACGATGGGGAACATGGCCGCCATCCAACGGCCCACGGTGAGCGACACCTCGGTGAGCCCGGTGTTCGCCTCGTCGAATCGCTCTGTCTCGTAGGGCTCTCTCACGAATGCCCTGAGCACGCGGATGCCGGTGGCCTGCTCCCTGAGGACCCGGTTCACGGTGTCGATCCGCTTCTGCATCTTGCGAAAGGAGGGAATGAGGCGACTGGCTATGAACCCGATGGCTCCGGCCAGCACCGGCACCGCCACGACCACGAGCCAAGAGAGGCCGATGTCCTCACGCAGGGCCATGATGATCCCGCCCACCATCATGATGGGGGCCATCACGAACAGAGTGAGACCGGTGGCGGTGACCATTTGCACCTGCTGCACATCGTTGGTGTTGCGTGTGATCAGTGATGGGGCTCCGAAGGACGCCACCTCGCGGCTGGAGAACTCGCCCACCCTCGAGAAGATCGCATGGCGGATGTCACGACCCATCCCCATCGCCGTCCTCGAGCCGAAGTAGACGGCGACGATCGTCGCCCCGACCTGCACCAGGGAGACCGCGAGCATGATCACGCCGACCTCGAGGATGTACGTGGTATCGCCGCGGACGACGCCGTTGTCGATGATGTCGGCGTTGAGCGACGGCAGGAAGAGAGCGGCGATGGTGGCGACCAGCTGCAGGCCGAGCACGATGGCGAGCTCGCGCTTGTAGCCGGTTAGAAAGCGCTGGAGGAGTCTCCAGAGCATCAGGCGCCCGTTTCGCTGCTCACGCCATGGAGGATCACTTCGACCACTTCGTCGATTGTCATTCGCTCGGAAGGCTCGGTCAGGGGGAAATTGACGGCGTGGAGCAACCCACGGAAGGCGACCGCGGCCCGGGCCGGCTCGACTCGGAGTAGATGCGAGTGCTCTTGCAGGAGACGGGTGACGCTCCAGAGAATCAGGCTGTTGGCCTCGATGGCCGCCCGATGGGCGCCTTCGCCGTGCTTCGGGTCCGAGGGTGGGAACGAGCGCAAGGCGCCGACCAGTGCATGGACCCGGTCGGAACGCTCGACGAGGATCTCTGAGACCCGGCGGAGCTGTTCGTCGAGCGACGTGGTGTGGTCGATCGCAGCGATTCTCTCCAATGCCTCGCTGGGGTCCAGCGAGGTGCGGACGGCCTCGTGGAGGAGAGCGGTCTTGTCGGGAAAGGCCCGGAAGATGGTTCCCTCGGCGATGCCGGCCGCCTTCGCCATCTGGGCCGTGGTCACGTTGGCCCCATGCTCGATGAGAAGGGGGATCACGGCATGGAGGATCGCCTCACGACGCGCCTCGCGGGAGAGGGGCTCTGCTCTCTGTCTGCTCGTCACTCGAGAAGGATAACACTGAGTGAGCACTCACTCATAATCTCTGCTCTCCGTCAACGGCGACGGTCGGCGGCAAGCCGGAACAGGTGACGGGCTCCCTCGTCGAGATTGCGGAACCGCTCGTCCGCGGTCTGACCCCGCATCCATCGTATGTAGATCTGCTGCAGGACGATGGCGAGTTTCCAGGCGCCGAAAACGAGATACCAGTCGATGGAGGGCGACTCGGTGCCGGCTGCGGCGGCGTATCGCGCCACCGCATCGCCCCGGCTCAACCAGCCGCGGCTCTGGGTCGGCATCATGCTGAGCTCACCTGGTGCCTCACCCGGGTCGAACCACGATCCCATGAGAGTCCCCAGGTCGGCCAGGGGGTCGCCGCGCGTGGCCATGTCCCAGTCGTAGACGGCGACACACACCCCGGGGTCGTCGGGAGACACGGCCATGTTGTCCAGTCGCCAATCGTTGTGCAGGAGTGACGGCGTGCCGTCCGGCGGGATGTGCTCGCCCAGCCAGGTCGCCAATTCGTCAGCCAGTGCGTTCTCCTCGTGCTTGGCCCGATCCCAGCGGCCCGACCAACCCTCGACCTGTCGACGCAGGAATCCTTCGGGGTGACCGAGGTCGTCGAGCCCACAGACGCCCGGGTCCACGGTGTGGAACTCGGCCAGGGTGTCGACGACGACTTCCGACAGCTTGCGGGTCGCTTCGGGGTCGTTGCCACCGCCGAACTCGGGTGGGATGGCGCCACGCACGACGATGCCGTCGCGACGCTCCATGAGGAGAAAGTCGGCACCGATCACCTCGTGGTCGTCGCAAAACGCGATGGCGCGTGGCGCCTTGTCGAACGCCTGCCAGAGACGGGACAGGACCCGAAACTCCCGGGACATGTCGTGAGCGCCCGGTGCCACCGGTCCGAGAGGCGGGCGTCTCAGAACCAGCTCATCGCCGTCGGGGAACGTGAGGAGGTAGGTCAGGTTCGCCTTGCCCCCGCCGAACTGGGAGACGAGGGGACGCCCCGAGGGGACCTCAGGGACGGTCGCGAGCCAGGTCTCCAGGCGCCTTATGTCGAATCGCTCGTCGGGTCGGACCTCAATCAGATCGCTCACGATGGGCGAGCGTATCGGAATGCGACCTCGACCCGGTGCGGTATAGCCTGGCCCGATGACCTCACCTTTCGAGATTTCCGACGTCTTCACCGAGGCTTGGGCCGGCCTCATGCCGATCGAAGCCACCACATTCGGCATTGCCGGCCACGATGACGAGTGCACCGACTTCTCCCCCGAGGGCTTCGAGGAGCGCAACGAGCTCTATCGGACGACCCGTGGGCAATTGTCTCCTTCTCTCGACCACCCCGACCCCGATCAGTCGTTTGCCGCCCGGGTCCTGACAGGATGGCTCGACGAGCAGATAGACCAATTCGACAGGGGGAAGTGGCGCCGCGACCTGAATCACATCGCCAGCCCCTTCCAGCACATGCGTGACGTCTTCGACCTCATGCCCCGGGAGAGCGTCGAGGATTGGGAGACGATCACGGCACGTCTCGATGGTCTTGGTGGGATGCTCGAGGGATACCGCCGATGTCTCCAGACGGGTCTGGAATCAGGGGACGTCGTCGCCCTGCGTCAGGTGGACAGTCTCGCCGACCAGGTCGAAGTGGCTGCGTCCGACCGTTCTCCGTTCGTCTCCTTCCCGGCGACGGCCCAGGCGGCCGGAGCCGACTCCGAGGGTGTCGGCCGAGCGGTCGAGCAGGCCCGGTCTGCCTGTGCGGGGTTCGCCACCTGGCTGAGAGACGAGTATCAGCCTCGAGCGTCGGCGTCCGACTCGGTGGGCCGGGAACGGTACTTGGAAGGTGTCGACGAGTTCCTGGGAATGACGATCGATCCCGAGGAGACCTACGACTGGGGATGGTCGGAGGTTCGTCGCCTCAGGGAGGAGATGGAGAAGACCTCGGCGGAGATCGACGCGGGGAAGACCATCGCCGAGGTCATCGAGATGCTCGACACCGACCCGGCCCGTGCCGCCGCCACCCGGCAGGACTTCGTGGACTTCGTCTCGGCCATCCAGGACCAGGCCATCGCCCAGCTCTCCGGTGAGCACTTCGACGTGCCGGAGGA
>JBAPYG010000518.1:0-3442 GCA_049284615.1 Acidimicrobiia bacterium | reverse complement strand
GTTTGATCGTGGCGAACCAGGCGGGTGCGCCGTGGTCGTCGTGGAACCGCGTCAGGACCCGGTCCGCTTCGATGGCGGCGATCTCCCAGCCCGGGCCGAACGCGCTCTCCAGGTCGCGGCGGCTGACGGGGTGGGGGCCGGTGTCGGGACCCTCGTCGCTGAAGCACAGGATGTAGACGGTCCCGCCGGGTTCGGTCACCGACGCCAGGCTGGCCACGTAGCCCGTCCGCTCGTCGGCGTCGAAGGTGTGGAACAGCCCGCAGTCGAGAACCGTCTCGAACCTACGCCCCAGAACCGCCAGCGCCAGAGCGTCGACCGTGGCGAACTCGACATCGATGCCCCGGCTCACGGCTCGTGCCCTGGCGATGGTCAATGCCGTCTCCGCCACGTCGACGCCGAGAACCGCAAGGCCGGCCCTGGCAAGGTGCATGGCGTTCTCACCGGTTCCGCACCCGGCATCGAGCACAGCTCCGGCGAATCCACCCTCGGCTGTCAGACGCACCACGGCCGGTTGCGGGCGCTCGATGTCCCATGGCGCCGGTCCGTCACGGTAGGAGGCGTCCCAAGGAAGACCCGACAACCGTTCATGGCTGGTCGGTGATCGGTCTTCGAATTCATCCTCGTTGCTGGGTCCGGGTCGCATGTTCAGTTCCACCCTCCCTCCGCTCCCTGCCAACACTCGATGGGATGGCTAGAGCTCGAGCACGGGCATCTCCATGGTGTCCTCGATCCGGGCACCGGGGACCAGGAGGACCGGGAGATGTGAGTTGACCATGACGCGGGCCGAGACGCTACGCCATGCTTCCTCGGTGAAGAGACGGCGGGTGGCCCCCATGACCACCATGGTGGCGTCGACGTTCATGGCGGTGGAGATGATGGCCTCGGCGGGATCGTCACCTTCGACGAACCGGATGTCACAGTCGATGCCCTCGGCAGCGAGTGCGGCACAGATCGGGTCGACGGCACGGCGGCCACGCTCCTCGAGGTAGGCCGCAGCCTTCTCCTCCTCGGTCGACTCATTGTCGGATGCGTCGAGGAAAGACCGGCGCATCTCATCGTCGAGGGATTCCAGGAAGGAGCGGGGCACCCTGATGACAGTCATCACCGTCACAGACGATTCGTCGCCGATCAGCTGCCGGCAGAACTCGGCCGTTGGCGCCGCGGGCAACACGCCTGTAGTGGCTATGAGGATCCGCACCGCCGGAACATTAGGGTGACGCGTCCGGTTACGCAGAGGTGGATGATGGACCCTGAGCTGGTCAACAAGGTGACATGGAAGATCCCGAATGCCCTGGCGCTCGTGGGCTCGGCCTCGGGTGAGGAGTGGAACGGGATGACCGCGAGCTGGATCACCCAGCTGTCGATGGAGCCCGTCCTCATCGGGATCGGTGTGGACAACAAGGCGGTCACGCATCGTCTCATCAGCGAGGGCGGATCATTCACAGTGAACCTGTGGCCGTCCGACGACACGAGACCCTTCGTGAAGTTCTCGAAGCCTGCAGATCGTGACGGCAACACCCTGAACGGGCGGCCCGTGACCACGGCAACCACCGGAGCGCCAGTTTTCGAAGAGGCCATCGCGTGGTTGGACTGCGAGGTCCGCCAAAGCCATGATCTCGGCACACACACCCTCTTCATCGGGGAGGTGGTCGACGCCGGAGTCGGCGACGGCGACGACGACGAGCAGCGTGCCGCCGCCATGTCCGACACGAGGATGAAATACGGTGGCGTCAAACGTGGCGGCCAGTGAAGGAGTAGGGAGCCCATATTGGAAGTTTCGGTAGAGGGCAAGGTCGCCCTGGTCACCGGGGGAAGTCGCGGAATCGGCCAGGCAACTGCATTGGAGCTCCTGGAGAGTGACGCCACCGGTGTTGTGATCACGTCCCGCAAACAGGAGAACGCCGACGAGTCGAAGGCCGAGTTGGTGCAGGCGGGCGTGTCAGCCGACCGTGTGCTGGCGCTGGCGGCTCGCGCCGACGACGAAGACGCCGCCAACGCCACGGTCGCCGCCACGGTCGACACGTTCGGAGCATGCGACATCCTCGTCAACAACGCCGGCACGAACCCGGCGTTCGGCAATCTGATGGAGGTCGATCTAGGCGCCCTCGACAAGACCTGGTCGGTGAATCTGCGGGCACCGTTGCTCTGGGCGCGCGCCGCCTATCACGGTTGGATGGCCGACCACGGTGGTTCGATCGTGAATGTGGCATCTGTGGCGGGTCTGCGGCCGAGTCCCCTGATGGGCGCCTACAACATCTCGAAAGCAGGTCTCATCCACCTGACCCGCCAGCTCGCACTCGACCTGGCCCCATCGGTGAGGGTCAATGCAGTCGCCCCTGCCGTGGTCAAGACCCGCCTCGCCGGAGCATTGCTCGTCGACGAGGACGCCACGGCGAGCATGCACCCACTTGGCCGGGTGGGGGAGCCCGAAGACGTGGCCCGTCTCATCGTGTTCCTAGGATCTGACGCCGCGGAGTGGATGACCGGAACCACTGTCCCCATCGACGGGGGCGTGGTCGGTGCCGGCTCGTCTGGTATCTCTTGAAGAAAGGTCAGGCGAAATGAAGAAGCTCACGGTCGGGTTCCTCCTCGTTGCCGCCGGTGCGGCGCTCTGGGGGACCGACGGTTTGTTCCGACGGGCGCTGGCTCTCGAGTTGCCGGCTCCCGTTGTCGTGTTCTGGGAACACCTGATCCTGGTCGCGGTGACCGTCCCGTTCCTGATCCGGTTCTTGCGCAATCGTCCCCGGCTCACTGGAAAGGATTGGGTTGCCCTGATCTTCGTCGGTGCCGGGGCGTCGGCCGTGGCGACCATTCTCTTCACCGAGGCGTTCACATACGGAAACCCCACCACACCGCTCCTCATTCAGAAGATCCAACCGGTGGTCGCCGTGCTCGGCGCCTACTTGCTGTTGGGAGAGCGTCTCTTGCCCCGCTACGGCTGGTACTTCGTCTTCGCGTTGACGGGCGCCTATCTGATCGCTTTCCAGGACCCGACGAACGTCAGCGTCGACCAGCTCGCCCCTGCGTTGCTGGCTCTCGGCGCCGCCGCCCTGTGGGGCATGGGAACGGTTCTCGGGCGACACCTCACCTCGAAGATCCCCACGAATGAGCTGACGTCGCTGCGATTTGCGATCGGGCTGCCCACGGCACTGGTGATCCTCCTGCTCCGCAATCAGGCGGCCACGGCCCTCGATGTGACCCCTTCTGAGTTCTGGGCCCTGCTGCTCCTCTCGCTCATCCCCGGTCTGGCCGCCCTGATGGTCTACTACAAGGGTTTGGCGCGAACCCCTGCCTCGACGGCGACACTCGCCGAGCTGGCCTTCCCGCTCACGGCGATACTCATCGGCTGGGCGGTGTTCGACACCGTGCCCAGCACCACCCAGTGGATCGGTATCGGCCTCCTCTCGGTAACGATCGTGGTGATGACTCGTGCGGCCAGCAG
>JBAPYG010000517.1:0-1978 GCA_049284615.1 Acidimicrobiia bacterium | reverse complement strand
ATTCTGTCCCCGGCGACCGGTACCCTGGCCATGTGCCCCGATTCGAAGTCGTCTCCGACTTTCAAGCAGCCGGAGACCAGCCTCAAGCCATAGCCAGCCTCGCCAACGGCATCGAGCGTGGCGACCGTTTCCAGACCCTGCTCGGCATCACCGGCTCGGGGAAGTCGGCCACCATGGCCTGGACCATCGAGCGGGTGCAGAAGCCCACTCTGGTCCTGGCCCCCAACAAGGCGCTGGCCGCCCAGTTGGCCAACGAGTTCCGTCAACTCTTCCCCAACAACCGGGTCGAGTACTTCGTCTCCTACTACGACTACTACCAGCCCGAGGCCTACATCCCCCAGACCGACACCTTCATCGAGAAGGACGCCACCATCAACGACGAGATCGACCGGCTCCGGCACTCGGCCACCGCCGGTCTGCTGGTGCGGGACGATGTGATCATCGTCGCCTCGGTCTCGGCAATCTACGGGTTGGGCTCACCCGAGCAATATCAGGGGCAACTGCTTCGGCTGGTCCAGGGTGTCGAGTATCCGATGCAAGAGGCCATCAAGCGTCTCGTCGACATCCAGTACGAGCGCAACGAGGTCAATCTGATCCGGGGCAAGTTTCGGGTCCGGGGCGACACCCTCGAGGTGTTCCCCTCCTATGACGAGACCATCGTCAGGGTCCAGTTCTGGGGAGACGAGGTCGAGCGCATCGTCAGACTCAACCCGGTCACCGGCGAGGTCGTCGAGGAGCTCAGCGAGCTCTTCGTGTTCCCCGCCACCCACTACGTCACCGAGCGCGAGCGTCTGCTCAAGGCGATCACCGGCATCGAGGCCGAGCTGACCGAGCGGCTGGCCTATCTCGAGGACAAGGGGAAGATGCTCGAGGCCCAGCGTCTCCGCATGCGGACCCATTACGACCTGGAGATGATGCGCGAGGTCGGCTTCTGCTCCGGCATCGAGAATTACTCACGCCACCTCGACGGCAGGGAGGCGGGGGAGGCCCCCTACACACTGCTCGACTACTTCCCTGACGACTACCTGACCATCATCGACGAGTCACACGTCACCATCCCCCAGATCGGGGGTCAGTACGAGGGTGACCGGTCGCGCAAAGAGGTCCTCGTCGACCATGGGTTCCGGCTCCCATCGGCCAAGGACAACCGCCCCCTCCGCTTCGACGAGTGGCTGGAGCGGGCCAATCAGATCGTGTTCCTCAGCGCCACGCCCTCCGACTTCGAGATCTCCCATTCCACCCAGGTGGTGGAACAGATCATCCGCCCCACCGGGCTCGTCGACCCCGAGGTGATGATCCGGCCCACCAAGGGTCAGATCGACGACCTGCTCCACGAGATCAAGGAGCGGGCGGTGCGGGAGCAGCGGGTGCTGGTGACCACCCTCACCAAGAAGATGGCGGAGGACCTCACCGACTACCTCCTGGAGATGGGGGTGAGGGCCCGCTACATGCACTCCGAGATCGACACCCTGGAACGGGTTCAGATCATGAGGGAGCTGAGGCTGGGGGAGTTCGACGTGTTGGTGGGGATCAACCTGCTCCGGGAGGGTCTCGATCTGCCCGAGGTGTCCCTGGTGGCGATTCTCGATGCCGACAAGGAAGGTTTCCTCCGCTCGGAGACCTCGTTGATCCAGATCATCGGTCGCGCCGCCCGCAACGTCGACGGCCAGGTGGTGATGTATGCCGACAACATCACCGACTCGATGCAGCGGGCGATCCACGAGACCAACAGACGTCGGGAGCGCCAGCGGCTCTGGAATGAGGAGCACGGCATCGACCCACAAACGGTTCGCAAACGGGTCTCCGACATCCTGGAACTGGTCCAGACCCAGTCGCCCGGCCCGGATCGTCGCCGAAGGGAGACGGAGCGACGGGCTCCCATCGATCTCGAAGGTGATGATCTGGCTCGACTCGTGCTGAGCCTGGAGGAAGAGATGCATGAAGCTGCCAAGGATCTGAGGTTCGAGTATGCCGCCAG
>JBAPYG010000516.1:0-14161 GCA_049284615.1 Acidimicrobiia bacterium | reverse complement strand
AACCACTCCGCCCGTTGTGGAGCCGGTTCGCTGCCGCGATCCGACATGAGCCTGTCGGTCATCGCCTGGATCACCCGCTTGGCGTCACCAACTATCGGAATCTCGGGATTGCGGACCTTGCCGATCTCGGCCGGGTCGACATCGACGTGGATCACCTTCGCGCCAGGAGCGAAGGCGTCGACATCCCCGGTGACCCGGTCGTCGAACCGGGCACCCAAGGCGACGAGCACATCCGAGCGTTGGATCGCAGTGGTCGCGGTATACGTGCCGTGCATTCCCGGCATGCCCAGAGCCAGCCGGTGGTCGTCGGGGAAGGCGCCCCTCGCCATCAACGTGGTCACCACCGGGGTGTTCGCCGCCTCGGCGAAGGCGAGTAGCTCGTCGGCGGCGCCAGATCGGATCACGCCCCCGCCCACGTAGAGCACGGGCCTCTCGGCGCTCTCGATCAATGCCACGGCCGCTTTGATCTGCTTGGGGTGTCCCTCCGACGATGGCGGCTTGTAGCCGGGAAGACCGGCAAGTGTCGGAGCCGACCACTCGGTGTCCTGATTGAGGATGTCCTTGGGCAGGTCGACGAGGACCGGCCCGGGGCGTCCCGACCTGGCTATGTGAAACGCCTCGTGGATCACAGCCGGGATCTCGTCGGCATCGGTTACGAGATAGGAGTGCTTGGTGCAGTGCATCGCCAGACCCGTCGTGTAGGCCTCCTGGAAGGCGTCGCTGCCGATGGCGGAGGTGCCCACCTGGCCCGTGATGGCGACCAGCGGAGTCGAGTCCATCTTTGCATTCTGGAGGGGTGTGATGAGGTTGGTTGCCCCTGGCCCGGAGGTGGCCATAGCCACACCCACCCTGCTGGTCGCCATCGCGTAGCCCTCGGCCATATGGCCGGCCCCCTGCTCATGACGGGCCAACACGTGACGTATCGGACTGTCGAGCAGCGGATCGTAGGCGGGGAGGATCGCCCCGCCGGGAACTCCGAAGATCGTCTCCACGCCCTCGTGCTCGAGGCTCTCGAGGAGTGAATGCGATCCTGTGTAAGGCTTGTCTGTCATGTTTTCATCCGGGTACTAAAAAACCCCCCGGTGACGGAGGGTTGAGCACACGCAGACGTCTGCGTGTGCTACTCAATGAGGAGTACGACGAGGTCTGCGTGAATGTTCTTCATATCTGTTCCAGTCGAGTATTGCCGTTATCGGCAACAAATGTCAAGGCACTGAGGGCTTTGACCCGTTCTGTGAGGGTTTTCTACCAGGCCCTGGTAGAAAACCCTCACAGAACGGGGTCAGGGCGCCTCCTTGGGGTCGAGGAAAGGCATGAGGGCTCGGAGTTCCGAGCCGACCTTCTCGATCTGGTGTGATCGGTTGGCGGCTCGCTGCTGGTGGAGGAAGGGGGCACCCTCCCGGGCCTGCGCCAGCCATTCATTGGCAAAGGCACCCGACTGGATCTCGGTGAGGACCTTCTTCATCTCCTCACGCGTGGCGTCGGTGACGATCCGACTCCCTCGTGTGTAGTCCCCGTACTCGGCGGTGTCCGAGATCGAGTATCTCATCCAGGACAGACCTCCCTCATAGAGGAGGTCGACGATGAGCTTGAGTTCGTGCAAGGTCTCGAAGTAGGCCGATTCCGGCTGATAGCCGGCTTCGACGAGTGTTTCGAAGGACGCCTTGATCAACTCGGAGACCCCACCACAGAGAATCACCTGCTCGCCGAAGAGATCGGTCTCGGTCTCCTCCTTGAACGTCGTCTCGAGGATCCCGGCGCGACCACCACCGATGGCGGACGCGTAGGACAATGCCAGACCCAGAGCCCCACCCGATGCGTCTTGATGGACGGCCACCAGACACGGCGTGCCCGAGCCCTGCTCGTAGGTGCGACGCACCAGATGGCCAGGCCCTTTGGGGGCAATCATGGCAACGTCGACACCCTCTGGCGGCACGATCTCCCCGAAATGGATGTTGAAGCCATGGGCGAACAGGAGCGTGTCGCCGGCATCGAGGTGGTCGGCCACCTCGTCGGAGTAGATCGTCGCCATGACCTGGTCCGGTACGAGCATCATCACCACATCGGCGGCCTCGACCGCTTCGGCCACCGAGAGCACCGCCAACCCCGCCTCGGCGGCCGCCTCGGCGCTCGAAGACCCTTCGCGGAGACCCACCACCACGTCGACGCCGGAGTCGGCGAGATTGCGGGCATGGGCGTGACCCTGGCTCCCGAAACCGATGACGGCAACCTTGTGCCTCTTGATGAGATCGGGGTCGCAGTCACGGTCGTAGTAGATGGTCGCCATGTGCGGATTGTTGTCGCTTTCGGCAGACCCGACCAAAACGAGTCTTAGGATTCCTCCATGACCACCAAGACGAGATCGAGCGATGTGACCGAAGGACCGGCCAAGGCCGGTGCGCGAGCGATGTTGCGGGCGGTTGGTCTCACCGATGCCGACTTCGACAAGGCCCAGGTGGGAGTGGTCTCTGCGGGTAACGAAGTGACGCCCTGCAACGTGACAGGCCCCGAGCTCTCGAAGTACGCCAAGGAGGGTGTCGCCGGGGCCGGGGGAGTGGGCCTCGTCTTCTCGACCATCGCCGTCTCAGACGGCATCTCGATGGGTCACGAGGGCATGCGTGCCTCCTTGGTCTCACGGGAGGTGATCGCCGACTCGGTCGAGCTGGTCATGCATGCCGAACGCTTCGACGCGTTGGTGTCGATCGCCGGCTGCGACAAATCGCTCCCGGGCATGATGATGGCTGCGGCGCGGCTCGACCTGCCTGCGGTCTTCCTCTACGGGGGGTCGAGTCTTCCCGGTCGCTACCAGGGCCGGGACATCTCCATAGTCGACGTCTTCGAGGGCATCGGGGCTGAGTCGGAGGGACGCATCACCAGCGACGAGTTGACCCAGATCGAGATGGCAGCCTGTCCTGGGGCCGGTTCCTGCGCCGGCATGTTCACCGCGAACACGATGGCTTCGGTGGGTGAGGCGATAGGGATATCTCTGCCCGGGTCGGCGGCCGTGCCTGCGATCGATCCCCGACTGAGAGACCTGGCCCGCCAGTCGGGCGAGGCCGTGATGGCTCTGGTGGACGCCGGCATCACGGCCCGCCAGATCATGACACGGCCCGCCTTCGAGAATGCCATCACCACGGTGATGGCACTAGGTGGGTCGACCAATGCCGTCCTCCACCTCATGGCAATCGCCCATGAGGCCGGCGTCGAGCTCGAGCTCGAGGATTTCGACCGGATCTCCCGGGCGACTCCTCATGTCGGCGACTTGAAGCCATTCGGTCGTTATCACATGGTCGACCTCGATCGAATCGGAGGTGTACCCAGCGTGCTCCGCGCCCTGTTGGACGAAGGGCTCCTCAACGGCGACACCCTGACCGTGACGGGTCGGACCATGGCCGAGAACCTCGCCGACGTGTCACCCCCCCAAGGTGAGGATGTCATACGGCCCTTCGAGCGGCCTCTGGCCGCCGAAGGGGGCATAGCCATACTCCGGGGCAACCTCGCCCCGGATGGCTCGGTGGTGAAACTGGCCGGGATCGAACTGGAGCGTCGGGAAGGCCCGGCCCGCGTCTTCGACGGTGAACAAGACGCCCTCGCCGCCCTGTTCGCCCATCAGATCCACCCCGGAGACGTTGTCGTCATCAGGACCGAAGGGCCAAAGGGTGGCCCCGGGATGCGGGAGATGCTCCAAATCACCGCAGCGATCAAGGGCGCGGGGCTCGGCAAGGACGTCTTGCTGATCACCGACGGGAGGTTCTCAGGTGGCACGACCGGGATGTGCATCGGGCACATCGCCCCGGAGTCGGAGGTCGGAGGTCCGATCGGGCTCGTCGAGGAGGGGGACACCATTCGGGTCGATGTCCCGGCGCGCACACTGGATGTCCTCGTGGATGAGGCGACCCTGGCAACACGACGTGCCGCTTGGGGTCCACGCGATGTCCGCTACCCGACCGGGGCGCTCGCCAAATATGCGCAACTGGTGGGCTCCGCTGCCTCGGGCGCGGTCACTGGCTAGCTAGATTCGACTGATGACGCGTCCCGGTCGAGATGGAGAGAGAGGATTCCTGGGCCGGATGGCGTCGGGGGCCAGCGAGAGAGTTCTCGACATCGTCGACCCGAATCTCATCCTGGAGAATGTCGACGTGAATGCCCTCCTCGAGCGGGTCGACGTCAACCGCCTCTTGGAGCGGGTCGATGTGGACGCCCTGATGGACCGGTTAGACATCGATGCACTGATGGAGCGGGTCGATGTGAGCGCGCTGGTCGAGCGGGCCGGCATTCCCGAGATCGTCGCCGAGAGCACCAGTCATCTCACGGGATCGGCCCTCGACTTTTTCCGGCGTCCAATCGTCGGGCTCGACGAGATCACCTTCCGCGCCCTCAATCGGCTGATACGTCGGGACCCGACCCAGTTCCCGGAGGGTCCCGGCGACCTGCCCGAGGTGATGGATGAGCAGCACAATTCCGTTCCTGGGATCAAGACCGGGCGCTATGCCGGTCCACTGACTCGTCTGATCGCCTTCATCGTCGACACGGTCGTAGTCACCTTCGGATTCACTCTCTTCGTCGCAGGGCTCGTGTTCCTGATTCGGCTCTTCAATCCGGACTTCGGCATTCCCCCTCAGTCCGGGCTGATCTACACGATCTCGTTGGCTCTCTGGGCCTTCTTCTACCTCTGGGTCAGCTATGCCGTCTTCGGCAAGACCATAGGAATGATGCTCCTCGGAGTGAGAGTGGTGAGCAGTGACGGGCACATCGTCTTGAGAGGACGCCAGCCCTTCCTACGGGTGCTGACCTACCCGCTCAGCTTTGTCATTTTCGGCATCGGGCTGCTCGGCATCGTGTTCAACCGGGAGAGGCAGGCCTGGCATGACAGATTCGCCAAGACGGCGGTGGTCTACGACTGGGGCTCGCGCACGGCGGGCATGCCCACGCCGCTCGCCGACTTCTTGGCCCGAAAAGGCGCCGACCTCTAGCGGAATCGAGCGGGATCGGTCCGCCCCGGATCGACTCCGGCAGCTTCGAGGTCTGCGGCCAGGCCCTCATCGAGGACCAGGGCCGCGAGTAACGCACCGTAGGCAGGTGACGTCTGCACTCCGATCCCACCCAGACCGACCAGCCAGTAGAAGCCGGGGGCGGTGGGCTCCTCCCCGATGACCAGGTCTCGGTCCGGCGAGAATGTCCGCAGCCCGGTCCACTGTGAGCTCACGGTGCGGATCTCCAAGGTGGTCGCCTCGTTGATGCGCTCGATGGCCAGGGCCACGTCCTCCATGCGGGGTCGGGCATCCTCGGGCTCGGACGGCACCTCCTCGGCCAGGGAGCAGAGGAACTGCACACCGTCCGGCCGCAGGTACCAGCTCTCGTGGGTCTCGACGATCATCGGCCACCGAGACGAGGTCTCGCTGCCGGGCACCATGAATGCCGTCCGACGATACGGTTGCAGTCCGAGCGGTGAGATGCCCGCCAGGGCGGCGACCTCATCGCCCCAGGCACCGGCAGCATCGACGATCACGGCAGACTCCGCCACCCGTTCTCCCGAGCTCACACGCCATCGACCACCGACGCGGTCGATGGAGGTGATCGGCGCCCCGGTCACGATCTCGGCGTCATTCGATCGGGCGATCCGCACGAATGCCTGATGCAAGGCGGCGACGTCGATATCGGCTCCTGAGGGCTCGTACAGGCCCGCGGCCACCCAATCCGGCCGCATGGCCGGCATGCGCTCGATCACCTGAGACGCCGTGAGCACCTCGTTGAACGCCCCGTTGGCTCGCCCTATCTCCGCCTTGGACTCCAGATCGCGCCGTCCCTCGGCGTCGGCGACCCACATGACCCCGCGCGACGAGAGCAGTGGCACGTCGACCGCATGGTCAGGTGGGTCTTCGAGAAACGGACGGGCCGCCTTGACCAGCGGCCGCGACCCGGCAGATCCGTAGTTCTCGACGAGCATGGCCGCAGACCGGCCGGAGGTGTGATAGGCGAGGCTCGACTCCATCTCGAACAAGACCACCTGCCCATGTCTCGAGAGGTGGGCCGCCGCAGAGACCCCGGCAAAGCCACCGCCGATGACGATGAAGTCGGTCATGGGTTCACGATGACCCGTCCGATGGCCTTCCTGTCGGCGACCCACTGCAGGGCATCGGCTCCCTCATCGAGACCAAACCGCCTCTGGATGACCGGCTCGATCTTGCCCTCAGCAGCCCACTCGACGATCCGGGCGAAGTTCTTGTGGTGCCTCTCCGGCTCCTCCCGGGTGAAACGGCCCCAGAACACGCCGAGCAGCGCATTTCCTTTCAGCAGCGGCAGGTTCAACGGGATGCTGGGGATGTCCCCGGCGGCGAACCCGACGACGAGCAATCGCCCGTTCCAGTTCGTCGAGCGCAAGGCCTGCTCGGTGGTCGTGCCGCCAACGGGGTCGTAGACGACGTCGACCCCGCCATGGTCGGTCACCGTGGCGATGGCATCGCGGATCGGCATCTGGTCGTAGCGGATGATCTCGTGTGCACCGGCCCTCCTCGCAGCCGCGGCTTTCTCCTCCGATGAGACGGCGGCGAGCACCCGAGCACCGAGAATGTTGCCGATTTGCACGGCGGACATCCCGACGCCACCAGATGCTCCCAACACGAGCAGGGTTTCGCCTTCGGCTAGTCGGGCGCGGTCGACGAGGGCGTGATACGACGTCCCGTAACCACCGGGGAGAGTGCTCGCCGTGTCGCTGTCGATCGTGTCCGGGATCCGGGCCACGTTGCTCATGTCGAGGACGGCCTTCTCGGCCAGTCCGCCGTACGGGGTGAAGCCACACACCCGGTCACCAGGGGCGAGCCCGCCGGCCTGATTGGCCACTGTGACTGTGCCCGCCAACTCGTACCCCGGGGCGAAGGGGGGATCGGGACGCACCTGGTACTGGCCCTTTACCATGAGCGTGTCGGCGAAATTGACAGTCACGGCCTCCACCTTGACGAGGACGGTCCCCGGCCCCGGATCCGGCTCGGGCAGCTCCCCGACACGGAGCCCTTCGATCTCACCGTATTCGTCGCAAATGAGAGCTCGCATCGGGCGCAGACTAAGTGCGGAACGGCATGTGCGCAGTTCTGACACAATCGAAGGGTGCCCGTTGAGCCATTGCCGTCGCGTTTCGACCTGCCCGACCCTCGGGCCGCGGCCGGAGACGTGGTGGCGGTGGGGGGGGATCTCGCACCGGGCACGATCCTCCAGGCCTACCGGGCCGGGATGTTCCCCATGAACCTGCCCGAAGGTGACCTGGCGTGGTGGTCGCCGATAGACCGGGCGATCATCCCGCTCACCGGGCTTCGCATCTCGCGATCGCTTCGACAGTCCACACGGAGATACATGGTTTCCGTGGATCAGGACTTCCCGGCCGTCATCCGCACCTGTGCGGAGGTGGACAGACCCGATGGCTGGATCACCGACGAGGTGGTCGATGCCTACACCCAACTCTACGACATGGGCTGGGCTCATTCGATCGAGGTATGGGATCGAGACCATGACCTGGTGGGCGGTCTCTACGGGGTAGCCATCGGTGGGCTCTTCGCGGGCGAGAGCATGTTCCACCTGAGCCGGGACGCCTCCAAGGTGGCCTTGGTGCATCTGATGGTCGTGATGAATCGAGGCGGCCGGCTGCTGGATGTCCAATGGCAGACACCACACCTCGAGACCCTGGGCGCAATCGTCGTGGGTCGAGACGAGTATCTGCGACGCCTACCCGACGCCCTCGAGGTCGCCGGGCCGTTCGCCACTCCCGACGGTTAGAGTCGCCGCGTGCTTCTGGGAGACCGATGGCGCCGACCCTCGTAGCCGGCATCGACCTGACGGCCATGGGCCGTCGGGTGGCCGATCGGGCTCGGTTGGTGGCAGAGAGCCTCGGTGCCTCGCTCGCACTGGTCCACGTGCTCGAGCCGGTGGGCGAGGCGATGATCGATCCCGGGCTCGCCCGCTTGATGCGCGAGCATCAGCGAGCCGAGGCCGAGAAAGTCGCAGACTGGGTGCGGGAACGCAGTTCCGTCAAAGTCACTCTCGAAGTGGTGAAGGGATCGCCTGCCTGGGAGCTCTCCTCACGGGCCAAGAAGTCAGACCTCGTCGTCCTCGGCTCGTCGACGGTCGATGCATTCTCCGGAGGCCCGGTCTCGTTGCGCGTCGCCAGGATGGCCACGAGCGATGTGCTGATCGTTCGTCGCCAGCCACGGGTTCCGTATCGTCGGATCGTCGCAGCCGTCGATTTCTCCGAGTCTTCCCGAGCCGGCGTAGACCGATCGCTGAAGATGTTCCCCGAAGCGGAGATCACGGTGATGTACTCGCTCCCCTCGAGATTCGATCCGATTCTGACGAGCGCCGGTCTGTTCACCGAGGAGATGGACGCGTCGCGAGGTACCCGGATGGAGGCAGCGCACGATCGCATGCTCGAATTCGCGCAGAGTTGGAACGGCGTCGTTCGCACGATGGTCACCGACGGGCCGCCCATAGAGAACATCGACGAGGCGGTGCGGCGCCGAGGCGCCGACCTCGTCGTGGTCGCGAGCCGGGGTGCTTCGGCCACACGGATGGTGCTGTTGGGAACGGTGCCCGAAGCCCTGGTGGCCCATGCCGCCTCCGATGTCCTCATCGTCAGGTCTCCGGCGAACTTCCGACGCCCCTGAGTCGACTCAGATCGTGGCGAGGGCGGCTTTCACGGCACGTCGCACATAGACCTTGGCGAGATGGGCCTTGTACTCCTCGGATCCGTACAGGTCTTCCAGGACCGTTATCTCATCGACGGCCTTCTCGGCCGCCGCGGCAATGGCCTCGTCGGAACCGTCGGTTCCAACCAACGCCTCGGCGACCCCTTCGGCCAGTTGCGGTCGGGTCCCGACGCCCGTCACCGCCACGCGTGCCGCCTCGATAGACCCATTCGACTTCTTCACCCAGGCCGCGGCCCCGGCGACGGCATAGTCGGACTGACCACCGCGCCGTCCGAGCTTGTCGTAGGCCGAGCCTTCACCGGGGACGATCTTGGGGAGCCTGATCGACGTCAGGATCTCATTTGGCTCCAAAGCCGAGGTCAGCGAGTCGACGAAGAAGTCGGCCGCGGCGATCTCTCGACTCCCCGACGCGGAGCCCGCCACCATGACGGCTCCGCATGCCAAGGCTCCGGCCGGCTGATCGGCGGCGACATCGGCGTGGGCCAGGGCACCGCAGGTCGTCCCGCGGTTGCGCACCTGAACGTCCCCGGTGAGTGAGGCGGCGTGGGCAAGAGCCCCTGCGTGGGCCCGGATGAGGTCGTCTGACGCGGTTCGAGAGTGCCTGACCAAGGCCCCGACCTCGATGTGGTCCCCGTTGTCCTCCACGCCGTCCAGCCCGGGGATTCGCCCGATGTCGACGACCAGACCGGGGGAGAAGAGGCGCAACTTCATCAAAGGGATCAGGCTCATCCCCCCTGCCATGACCTTCGCGTCATCGCCGAGTGCCGCATAAGCTTCTTGCAAGGACGTGGGGGCCGTGTAGTCGAACTCTCTGGGGTACATCAGCCGCCACGCTCCCAATCGGGTGGTGGAGGCTCTTCGCCACGCACCTTGGCCGCGGCATACTCCACGGCGCGGACGATGTTGTGGTACCCGGTGCATCGGCACAGGTTTCCTTCGATGCCGTGCCGGATCTCGGCTTCGGTGGGGCTCTCGTTCTCCTCGAGTAGCGCGATCGACGACATGATCATCCCTGGCGTGCAGAACCCACATTGCAGGCCATGTCGCTCCCAGAAGCCCTCCTGCACAGGATGCAGCTCCCCATCCTGGGCGACTCCTTCGATGGTCGTGATGGCGGCACCGTCTGCCTGGACCGCGAACATCGTGCAAGACTTGACGCTCTTCCCGTCGAGGAGGACGGTGCACGCCCCGCAATAGCCTGTCTCACAGCCGACATGTGTGCCGGTGAGCCGCTGGTCCTCCCTGATGAAGTGGACCAGCAGGGTGCGCGGTTCGACGTCACCCGTGACAGATCGCCCGTTGATGGTCATGGATACTCTCATCGAGGCAGACGCTAGCGCATGCGGGAGGAGGATCCCCAGGTCAGGCAGTGGATGATCGGATCAGCCGGTCGTTTCGAGAAGGAAGTGGTCTGGAAAGCAATACTTCCAGCTCTCTCCGGGTTCCAGCGATTTCACCAGAGCATGTCCTTCTTGCTCCCAATGTTTGCGCGCATGCCGGTTCTTCGAGTTGTCACAGCAGCCGACCTGCCCGCAGAGAAGACACGATCTGAGGTGGACCCACGTGTCTCCGGCGGCGATGCACTGCTCGCACACATCCGACCGCGGGGCGAGCTCCTTCTCGAGATGTCGGAAGTGAAAACACGGTCTCGTCATGCGTCGCCGCCACCATGAACGTGGCCCTCGCCGGTCGAGGGCCACGTCGCAGAGCCCGGCAGTCTCAGCCGGCCCTCGCGGCAGCCGCCACCAGTGCACGGGAAACGAAGACCGGGAGCATGTCGCGCCGGTACTCGACGCCTGCATACAGGTCACCCATGACATCGTCCCCGATCTCGTCGATCGCGGCCATGGCCGCGTTGTCGGCAGTCTCCTCGGTGATCGCGCTGCCCACGAGAGCCCTCGCCACCGAGCCCAGGACCGTCGCCTTGGCGGTGAGGCCCCCCACGGCGACGGTGCAGGAGCTGCAACCGCCGTCATCGTCGACGTCGACCACCGCGCATGCGCCGACGACGGCGTAGCGCGAAGCAGGGTTGAAGAGCTTCGCATAGGCCGATCCACGACCTGCACCTTCAGCATCGACGGCGACCGCGGTGAGGAGCTCGTCCTCGCCCAGAGCCGATTCGAACAACCCGGTGAAGAAGTCGGGGGCTGAGATCTCACGGCTCGAGCCGCCTTGGGAGGCCACCGACATCATGGCTCCGAGGGCGGCGAACACCGTGGGCAGATCGGAAGCCGGATCGGCATGTGCGACATTGCCACCGACGGTGCCACGATTCCTCACCTGCGGGTCTCCGATCATCCCTGCGGCCTCTCTGAGGGCGGCGGGAAACCCGTCGGCGCCCTCAGAGGCAACCATCGCATGAGTCGTCAGGGCGCCGATGGCGAACCCGCCGTTCTCGGATATCCCCCGAAGATCGTCCAGTCTGCCTATGTCCACCAGGGCATCGGGGGATGTCATGTGGACCTTCATCATCGGGAGCAAGCTATGCCCACCGGCGATGAACCGGCCACCGGTCTCGGCCTTGAGGTCGAGCGCCTGCCCGACAGATTCGGCTCTCACGTACTCGAATGGTCGCGGATACATCATTCACCTCCACCATTGCCGGCCGCGGCAATGGCCATATGGATCTTCTCGGCGGTCAGGGGCATGTTGAGATGCGTGATGCCGAGGGGAGCCAGCGCGTCCAGGACTGCACTCGAGACCGAGGCCGTGGCTGCGATCGTCCCCATCTCACCCGCCCCCTTCACGCCGAGCGGGTTGTGTGGCGACGGAGTCTCGATGCGGTCCACCGCGATCGATGGGAACCGGTCCGCTCGCGGCATCGCATAAGAGAGCATCGACCCCGAGAGGAGTTGACCGTCCTCGTCGTATATCCCATGCTCCCACAGGGCCTGGCCGACCCCCTGGATGATCCCTCCCATGATCTGTCCTTCGACGATCATCGGATTGATCACATTGCCGACGTCGTCGACCGCTGCGTAGCTCTGAAGATCCACCTCTCCCGTCTTGCGGTCGATCTCGATCTTCGCGACGTGGGCGCTCGCCGGGAAGGTGAAGTTGGAGGGGTCGTAGAAGGTTATCTCCTCGAGACCCGGCTCCATGCCCTCCGGCAAGTTGTCGGCGACGATGCTGGCGAAGGCCAGCTCGGCGAAGGTCTTCACCGCGTCGGGTGACCCGGCCACCGAGATGGTTCCCTCATCCTGGTCGTACACCATGTCTTCGACCGATGCCTCGAGTTGGTGAGCCGCGATCTTCTTGAGCTTCTCCCGGATCTTCTCGGCACTTCTCACGAGGGCGCTACCACCAAGTGCAGCGCTTCGGCTGCCATAGGTGCCCACTCCATATTGCACTCGGTCGGTGTCGCCATGAACGACGTCGATGTCTGCGATATCGACACCGAACTCGTCGGCGACGATCTGAGCGAAGGTCGTCTCGTGACCCTGACCATGGGAATGGGACCCGGTCAGCACCGTGATCTTCCCGGTGGGATGCACTCTGATGGCACCACTCTCGAACAGGCCGATGGCAGCCCCCAGACCGACGGCGGCCGCCGATGGGGCAGGCCCACTCGCCTCGATGCAGCTGGAGAACCCGATTCCGACGAGACGCCCCTCGGCACGGGCGGCCTCCTGTTCCTCACGCAGCGACTCGTAGTCGGACAGGCTCTCGATCTTGTCGAACAGGGCCTGGTAGTTGCCACTGTCGTAGACCAGGGCGACCGGTGTCTGGTAGGGGAATTCGTCGGGTTGGATCAGGTTCTTGCGGCGGAACTCCACCGGATCCATCCCCAGCTTGCGAGCCGCGAGATCCACCATCGTCTCCAGCATGTAGCTGGCCTCGGGTCGGCCGGCGCCTCTGTAGGCGTCGACGGGCACCGTGTTCGTGAAGGTCCCGTATGCCTCGCCGAAGATCACCGGAGTCTTGTACACGCCGGCAAACAGCGTTATGTACAGGGCGGTCGGGATCAGCGGGGCGAACGTCGAAAGGTACGCACCCATATTGGCCCAGGTGGTGACGTGCAACCCCGTGATGGTCCCGTCGTCATTGACACCGAGCTTCGCTTTCGTCACGTGATCACGGCCTTGGGCGTCGGTGACGTACGACTCCGACCTGGAGGCGACCCACTTGACGGGCCGATCAACGGCACGGGCGACGTACGGGATTATCACCTCCTCGGGGTAGTGGAAGATCTTGCTGCCGAATCCGCCGCCGACGTCGGGGGAGATCACCCGGATCTTGTGCTCCGGGATCCCGAGCGTGAATGCGCCAAGGAGCAGCCTGATCGTGTGTGGGTTCTGGCTGGTGGTCCACACCGTCACAGATTCCATCGCCGAGTCCCACTGCGCCGCGGTGGCTCTCGGTTCCATGGCGTTGGCGATGAGACGCTGGTTGACGAACTCCAACTCCACGACGTGATCGGACTCGGCGAGAGCCTCGTTCACGACGTCCTCGTCTCCCAGTGGCCAATGGAAGCTCAGGTTCCTCTCGGCGCTCTCGTGCACCAGCGGCGCACCGTCCGCCATCGCGGCTCGTCCATCGACGACGGCGGGGAGTGGTTCGAGGTCGATGTCGATCAGATCGAGGGCGTCCTCGGCGATGTATGGCGTCTCGGCGACGACCACCACGATCCCATCGCCCACGTGGCGAACCTTGTCCACGGCCAGCGGGTTGTGCGGTGGCATGTTGATGTCAGGCACCTGCCACCCACAAGGCAACGACCCACACTTGAAGCCTCCGGTCCCCTCGAGAAGGTCCTTCCCGGTGAAGACCGCGATCACGCCGTCGAGCGCTTCGGCCTTGGAGGTGTCGATGCTGGTGATCGTCGCATGGGCCAGGGGGCTTCGCTTGATCGCCGCATAAGCCATGTTCGGAAGGACCAGGTTGGCGACGTACTTACCTTGCCCTCGCAGGAAGCGCGGGTCTTCGACCCTCTTGACCGACGTACCCATGTACCGAGTCATGACTCACCTCCGCCCATCGCGGCCGCGCCCAGCTTGACCGCCTTGACGATGTTCTCGTATCCCGTGCATCGACAGAAGTTGCCCTCGAGACCGTGACGCACCTCGTCGTCGGTGATCCCGGGGTTGCCGTCGGCCAGCTTCACCGAGGCCATGATCATCCCCGGTGTGCAGAAGCCGCATTGCAGGCCGTGGGCATCCCAGAAGGCCTGCTGCATCGGGTGCAGCTGGCCGTTGGTGGCGATGCCCTCGATCGTGGTGAGCTCGGAGCCATCGGCCTGGACTGCCAGCACGGTGCACGACTTCACGGGCATGCCGTCCATGTGGACGGTGCAGGCGCCGCACTGGCTGGTGTCACATCCAACATTCGTGCCCGTGAGGCCGAGCTGATTTCTGAGGAAGTCGACCAAGATGGTTCTCGGCTCAACGTCGGCCGAGACAATCCTGTGGTTGACCGTCATCGACACTTCCATCGCAAGCCCTTTCGATAGCTGACCAACAGGACAGAAC
>JBAPYG010000515.1:0-3043 GCA_049284615.1 Acidimicrobiia bacterium | reverse complement strand
GTGCCTAGCCACCCCATCGGGTCGTCACCGGGCACGAGAAACCTCGCAATGGCTCCCGCTATCAGACCGACAATCAGCCAAATCAATATCCCCATGTTCCTTCCCTTGGTTGGAGAGCGGCATCGATACCCATCCATTCACCGGGTGAAACCACTAGAGCGGCGACCGGGGCGACGCCCACAGACCTCATGGCGGAGGCCGATTGACTCAGAGGCTATGAGTCGGTGAAGGCGGCGAAAAGCATCGGCACGCACGCATATGTGCCGACACTCGGCCGCTCGAGATATGGGCGGCTTTCACCCGAGATCTGTTGATCCGCTTCGATCTATGCAATCCAGGGCGGCCGACTGACGTCCTTGGCGTACGTGTGAGGTTCTCGGGCGAACCGCATCGAAGTTCGTGCTTCGCTGGTCGAGCTAGCGACGGACGCGGTAGTGAAGATGAATGGCACCGTCGGTGAACGGGTGACTCGCCAAGAGCTCGAGATGTGAGCGCATGTTGCTGGGGAGCGCTCGCTTTCCTCCACCTACGAATATGGGGCGAACGAACAAATGGAGATCGTCCACCAAGCCCGCCCTGAAGGCGTGACTCGCGATCTCGGCGCCTCCAATCATCAGATCGTCTGTCGTCGAATCCTTGAGACCTTGGACCTCAGATGGTTCGAAGCTTCCTTGGAGCCCGGTTTTGGAAGTCCAGACCGAATTCAACGTCGTTGAGTACACCACTTTGTTCGCCGTCTGCCAGACGCTCGCAAAGTCGGCCATCAGCGCCGATTGAGACGCCAGATCGGGCTGGGTCTCCCAAACCGCCATCGATTCGTACAGGCGGCGACCATAGAGGTACGTGCCTACCGGCCGAACCAGATCCGTGACGAACTCGAAGAAGTCGTCGCCTGGCAATGTGAAGTCAAACCTGCCGTCCTCGTCCTCGATGTATCCATCGAGTGACATGTTCGTCACGTAGAGCAGTCTGGCCATCCCGCCGTCCCCGAAGCTATCGAATCGCTAACCAGCCAACAATATCTCCCAGGGCCCGTGTCGGCATTGTCGAGTCGACACGGTGCGCCCGGTGCGTCGGACGGCAAATGCCCGGGGAAACGACGCATTCCACTTACCCTTTCAGCGATGTTGAGTGAAGAGGACAGGGCGATCCTCGATTTCGAGCGTCTCAGCCTGCAACAGGCGGGGCCAAAGGACCAAGCGATCGAGATGGTCCTGGGGCTGACTGCTGCTGCCTACTACGAGCGTCTCCTCGAGATCGTCTACTCGGCCCCGGCCTCCGCATACGACCCGCTCACCACAAAACGTGTCCGGGCACTCGTCGAATCACCCATGGAAGCCGGGCTGGCTGTCTGATGACCAACAAGGGAAAACACAGTTCACAGACGCCGGGCACGTTCTACCGCGACCTGGCGATCATGATCCTGGGGATCGTCCTCGTCGGGGCGGCCGTCTTCTTCCTCCTCTATCTCTTTGCCGATGAGCCCACCACGGGCCCGACCACCACGACCACGACCATCGGGACCTCTTCGACTGCCGCCGAGGTCACGTCCACCACCGGAGATGGGTCGACCACCACCACGCTGGCCACCACATCGACGAGCGACGGCCCCGACGTCAGGCCACCCAGTGAGGTGACCGTGATCGTGTTGAACTCGATCGGGGTCGATGGGGCCGCCGGCCAAGTGACCGCCGATCTGGCCGAGGCCGGCTACCAGACGCTGACACCTGACAACTTCGAGCCTGAGCAGGATCCGTCCCGTATCTGGTACCGGGAGGGCTATGCGGCCGAGGCGGCGGCAATGATCGACTTCCTGCCCGGTGCGGACGTGGAGTCGATTCCCGATGACTCGATCGGCGAGGGCGCCGACGTCGTGATGGTCCTGGGTACCGGTTTCGAGGAATGACCCACCGCGCCGTCGGGTTCGGCCGCGGTTTTCCGAGAATCTGGCTGATCCCGATCGGGGCCCTGACCATCCTGCTCGGCATCGCCGCCAGCGGGCGCCTCAGCCGCTCCATAGTCGCCGACCTCATCGCTTGGTGGCCGATTTGGCTCGGCCTGGCCATAACCGCGTATCTGTTGAGGGACCGTCGTCTCGGCGCTTTCCGCGTGGCCGGGTTGGTCCCACTCGCCGCGCTGGCCTTCATCGGCCTCTTCATCTGGGGACACCTGGCCGGGTGGTCGATAATGCCGTCTTCTTCGCAGCGGCTGGTGGGGCCGGACCCGTCGGGATATTCGAGCGCAGAGCTGACCGCAGCCATCGACGGCGAGATCTCGGTCGCAGGCGGCTCGGACTACCTCTACCAAGTGGAGCCTTTGAAGCGCGGGGGAGCGATAGCGATCCCGACCGCCAATGAGCATGTGTCCAATGGATCTATCTCAGTCGCATTCGAGCTTCCCGCCGACCCCGGTCTGTACGTGTACGCCGGGTGGGATCTCGGACTGTCCTCCGCGCCGGTGTGGTCGCTCGACCTCGACGGAGCGGTCGAAGCCGACCTCACGGGGCTGACACTCGACTCTCTCCGAGTCACAGGCGCGGGGACCGTCCTCCTCGGCGAAGCCGACGTCGAGACACCCGTGGAGGTGGGGGGCTCGTTCCACTTCGTGGTGCCCTCTGGAACGCCGGCGCGGGTCGTGGGCGTGGCCTCGGTCCCCGCCACATGGACGTTGACCGCCGACGGCGCGAGCTCACCCGCCGGCGGTGACGGATGGGTCGTCACCGTCGTCGGTGACGCCACCCTGACCGTCAACGAGGGCTAGTTACACTGCCCGATCGTGCCCTCCGACCGGTTCCGACAATTCGCTCTGATCGTCTGGACCACAGTTGGGTTGGTTGCACTCGCATGGGTGTTTCTCCTCATAGCCGAGGCGATAAGGGTCATCTGGCTTCCGATCGCCTTCGGCGCCGGTCTGGTGTTCCTGCTCGAGCCGATGGTGAAGATGTTCGAGCGGCTCCGGTTTCCTCGCCTGGTGGGCGCCTTGCTCGCCATGCTGATCCTGCTCGCAGTCATCGTGGCGATAGGTGCCTTGGTCTGGCCCACAG
>JBAPYG010000514.1:0-8393 GCA_049284615.1 Acidimicrobiia bacterium | reverse complement strand
GCCGTACCAACGGCAGAAGGCCACAGTCAGACGTTCCAGAGTCACCCGATGAACCTCCTCTGGATGTGTCTTGATGACCCTGTCGGCTCGCACCAGGGCCTCCTGAGCCCTTCGTAACGACGACTCGCGGACTCGCCCGCGCTGCGACCAGAGACGGCTCAACTGTCGGTCGGAGCCACCCACCCAATCCTTCAGAGCCTGCTGATCGGGCGCCGCTGCGGCCAGCGAGCGCTTCTTCAGGTCTGACTCGAGTGCGGCGAGGTACACCAGGGGATGACCGTGCACCAGGAAGTCGGAAAGACGACGTAGTGCGGTCCCCACATCTCCCTTCCCGATTGCGTCGGTGATGTTCCAGGTGGGCTCATCGGGCCGGTTCTTGAATCGATCCATGACGAGCTGAGCAGAGATAGCGCCGGTGGTCTCCTCCAGTTGATCGAGCGCCTGGCTCATGCTGGCGGTGTCCGTGCCGAAGCGCTTCATGAGAGCCTGGGCCGCGCTCTTGTCGATGTCGAGGCCGCGTTCGGTGATCTCCGCATCGAGCCATTGCGCAGCCTGTCGCTCCCACATCTTCTTGACCGAGACGGTCTGACCCTTGAGATCCTTCACCGCCTTGGGAACGGCTCCCCCGTAAACCATGACGATCTCGATGGTCGAGAGGTCGGCACCCGCCACGAGTTCGACGAACGTCTCCACCTCGGCCTTCTGCAGGTTTTGGGCGTCGATCAACTCGAGGCCCTGGGACTCGCCGAACAAGGAGCCCGATTGCAGGAGCGGGATCATCGGCTCGAGCTCGGCTCGAACCGATCCCTCGCCCGTCTCACCCGACCCTCTGCCCGGGACATCGATCCTGACGACCTGATCGCGCTGCACACCCTGGCTGAGCAGGTGCTTCGCCGCCATTTCGAGCATCTGCTCCCGCTCTCCAGGCCCGGGGCCGGAGGGACCGGCCACAACCATCAATGCCATGGGCCCAACGTAGTCACGGGGTACGACCAAAAAGGTCCACGATGTCACAGGCCATCGCCACGTCGTGGACCCGAATGATGTCGGCTGAGTGTTCGACGGCGAGACCGATGTAGACCGCGGTGCGGTGACCGTCCCGCTTGCGGGGAATCGGGATCAGGAGCGGTTTGCCCAAGGAGCGCAGATGCTCCGAGTCGGAGATCACCCGAAGCTGCAAACGGGAGTAGGCCTTGTAGTCACCCCGATAGTTGAGGGCGATCCCCGGGTCGACGATGACGTTCTCTATCCCCCTCCGGGCCAGGTCCTCGAGCAGGGCAGCGAATCCGGCAGCAGTGTGCGCAGCCTTGTCGTCCCTCATCTCCACTTCGTCGACCGCGTGGGGATGTGCTCCCTCCACGTGAACCGCGATCGCCGCGACATCGTTATCCGCGACCACCATCCGCATGTCTTCGTCGACCAGCCCACCGGTGTCGTTGACGATCACGGCGCCGGCTGCAACCGCAGCGGCGGCCACCTCCGGTTTCCATGTGTCGATCGAGACGAGGTGCTCCTCGGCCACGAGCGCCTCGACAACGGGCACGACGCGGGAGACTTCATCCGCCTCATCGATAGTCGGGTTGTCCAAGAAGCTGGACTGGCCACCGAGGTCGATGAGACTGGCTCCCCAATTGCGGTAGCGATCGGCCATCAGCAGTGCCTCATCCACCGAGTGGGCGACGGTGTGAGCATTCCGTGACTCTGGAGAGACGTTGATGACCCCCATCACGTGGGTGACGCCCCCCAACGACAGTCGCCGCTGGCCCAGTCTGATGCTGTCCGGCACCCGCCGAGGTTACGACACTCAGTGAGCGAGGAAGTCGCGGTACCAGCGACCGCTGGCCTCTATCGTCCGGGTCATCGTCGACCTGTCGACGTGGATTATCCCGAACGACTTCGAATAGCCGAACGCCCACTCGAAATTGTCGAGCAGAGACCACACGAAGTACCCGACGACAGGGGCTCGACTTCGACAAGCTGCGTGGATCGCGGCGATGTGACTCCTGAGGTAGTCGATCCGCTCCGGGTCGTCGACTTCACCATCGCTGCCGACCGAGTCGGGATATGACGCCCCGTTCTCCATGACCATCAGAGGAGTGCCGGCGTATAGACCGGCGAATCGCTCCAGCATCCATGCCAGCCCCTGCGGCTCCACACCCCACCCCATCTCGGTGAGGTCTTCAGGAGGGACGGCCAACCCCGCCTCGGCAGGGCCCGGCCAGGCCGGCATCGGCGCTGCACCCGGCACGTGACGGATGTGATTCACGTTGTAGTAGTTGACCCCCAGATAATCGATGGGCGCGGCGTCCTCGGCCAGCCGATTCAGATCGACCCGTCCCGAGATTCCGTATCAGTCGTGGTATTCGAGAACCCCGCTCGGGTACTCGTCGTCGAACACGGCACCGAGGAACAGGCGGTTCCGGAGGTGTGCCTTGCCTTGGTGACCGCATTGACCGGCAAACCCTGCCCGGCCGAGGAGTGGGGAGGCGGAACCGTCCCCGACGAGGAGTCAACGGTGTGGCATTGGACGTCGTATGGACGGGGGCGGGACCAGTTCATGGCGAGCGAGGAGGCTCTCGCACAGTACGTGAGGGCGACGTTGTCCCGTCTCGTTGAGGTCGGGTCGACCGGAGTCTTCCTTTGGTGTCTCGCCGACCATGCCGAAGAGTTGTGGGATCGCCCACCTTGTGAACCAACCGGGGTCAAGCATGAGCGCCACTTCGGCCCGGTGAGACCCGATGGGAGCCTCAAGCCTCATGCCGGGGTGATCAATGACTTCGCCGCCACGAGGCCCACGATCGGGCCTCCGCGACGGACCCCTCTGTTCACGTTCGTCGTCTCGACGAGACCTTCTAGGTGATCGTCCTCCGTAGATGCCGTGACCGCACCTGCGGATCGCTACCCACTCTCCCTTGCCTCTATCGCCGCCGCCAACACCCGGGCGATGTCCCGAGGGGACCCCGACGAATTGTCGACCTGAAAGTCGGCGATGCTGCCATAGAGGGGCGAGCGCCGCCGTTCCAGCTCGTATCGCTCGGTCGCGCCGGTGGGTCGACGATGCGAACCGGCTGCGACGCGGTCTTTCAGCACCCCATCGTCGGCCCGAACGACCACAACCACATGTCGACTCAGGAGGCGGCGGCCGGCCCTGGTGTCGATCACGCTGGCGGCAACCGCCAGCACAGAGGAAACGGGCGCATCGAGCATGGCCCGGCACGTTTGGAGCTCGATGGCGTGGAGGTCGGCCACACCACGCTCGGCGGCGATTGCCGCGCCAGAGGTCTGGTTCTCGGCTTCGATGGCACGATCGGAGTCCTGGAACGGGCGGCCCATCTCGGAAGCCAGCATCTGTCCGATCGTCGTCTTGCCCGCACCCATCTCCCCGATCAACACGACATGTCGCACCACGTCAGCCACTCCAAGAGACGCTTCTCGGTTTCCATCGAGTCACTCGATCTGTCGATCGAGCATAGGGCCTGGCTCGCCCCACTCAGCCTAGGTCCAGGACCACGTCGCCGATCTGGTCGGTGCGCAACACGGTGGAGCCCGAGTCTCCCAGGACCTCGATCACCCAGTCTGCCGGGTGCCCGAAATCGTTGTCGGCTCCCACCGAGATCACAGCCGTCCCTGCCCCGACAGCCTCGAGCCAGTCCGGATCGGACGTGGCGCCACCGTGATGCGGTACCTTGAGGATGTCAGCTCGAGCATCGTCCAGATCGGCCTGGGCGAATGTCTCGATGTCGCCCGACAGCAGCATCGATCGTGACAGGCCCTCGACGGTGAGAACGATCGACTCGTCGTTCGCCGACGCATAATGCCGGACTGGGCCATCCACGAAGAGCTGCAACCGACCCAGTGGCCAGCGATCCCCTGGCTCGGGAACCATCGCATGGACTCGCCAGGCCCCTGCTGTAGCCAGCAATTCGCTGGAGGCGGGTGTGTGATGTGTTCCGGTCGACGTCCACAGTGCGCCCACCCCGACGTTGCCGAAGAGCCCGACCAGGCCGGCAGCATGGTCCGCATGGACATGGGTCAACACGACGAGCTCGATATGGGTGACACCGTAGGCGTCGAGCCGGTCGAGCAGGACCACCGGATCTGGTCCACCGTCGACCAAGGCATAGTGACCCTCACCTCCATTCAACAGGATGGCGTCGCCTTGCCCGACGTCGAGAACGGCCACACCTCCGACAGGGACGGTGGACTGTGGTGCGATCAGTGACCAAGCCAGGGCCATGGCAGCCGGAAACGCGAGCAACGACCGTGAAGAGGGTCGCCACGCCCATACCCCCGCGCCGACGGCGATGACGATCAGCCCGCTCAGATCGAGCTGTGGCCAGCCCGAGGCCGCCCGGGCCAACGCGAGGACGGCGTGGGCGAGCGCGGTTGCCACTGGAAGGACCGGTGTCAGGCCGGCCACTGAGACCGCGCCGAGCAGTGTCGCCGCCGTGACCAGAGGGGCCGCGACCAGGTTCACGACCGGGGACATGAGTGGGACGGACCCGAAGTGGACCAACAGCAGCGGAGCTACCGCCACCTGAGCGCCGGCAGTCACCGCGAGAGCCCGGCGGATGATGCCCCGGGTAGGCCAGCGCGCACCTGCGATCACACCCGCTGTTGCGACCACCGAGAGCTGGAAGCCGATGTTCTCCACGAGCCCGGCATCGGCCAAGATGAGGACGATCACGGCGATTGACAACATCTGCCATGCCTCGAACACGATGCCGAAGAGTCGCGCTCCAAGGGCGATCGCAGCCATCACCGCGGCCCTCAGCACAGATGGCTCGAATCTCGTCGCGGCCACATATGCGGGCAGAGCGATCAAGCCGAGGAGAGCTCGCCGCTTGGGCCCCCAAGCCAGCGGACCAGCAATCACTGCCAGGAAGCCCAGGTAGAGAGTCACGTTCGAGCCGCTGACCGCGACGAAGTGCGCCAATCCGCTGCGACGCATGGCCTCGATGTCGAGGCGAGGAACGTGTGATGTGTCTCCGATCAGGAAACCGGCGAGTAGCCCCCTCGCCCCGTTGTAGGGCGCGAGCCTTCTGTCGACTCCCTCGCGCAGCCACTTGCCGGCTCGATGAGGGAGAAACCGGCTGACCGTGACGCCGCCGATCTCAGAGACATCGAGCTCGGAGGAATAGCTTCGCCCGGCAGCCCGACCAGGATTGCCCCCAAGACGGCCTCCGACGGTCACCGTGTCTCCGCGACTCGCTGAAACAGCTCGTGGGAACTCGACCAGCACCACCGTCTGGTCGGCTCGACCGATGCCCCAGTGACCGAAAGTCCCGGAGAACACGTCGCTAAGAAGCTGAACGTCGCCCTCAAAAGAGCCACCGGCGATCATCGGCTCTGCTGAAGGCCCGGTGAGTGCGACGACGAGCCACGTGAGGCAGGCACAGATGATCCAGGGACGGGACACCCGCGGTGGCAACGACGGATGACTCAACTCAAGGCTGGACGAGGTCGCGTATCGAGGCGAGCTTCGCCTCCCCTATCCCCGACACATCGAGCAGATCTTCGACCTGCTCGTAGCGTCCCACACTGTCGCGATGGGCGACTATGCGCTCGGCCAGCACGGGTCCGACGCCGGGTAGAGCCTGCAACTCCTCCACCGAGGCCAGGTTCAGCGATATCAGTCCCATCGAAGCGACCGGCGAATCGGGCATTTCATCGGGCCCGGGGACCACGATCTGCTGTCCGGTGCTCAGTTGCGCCGCAAGGTTGATCGCCTCGGAGTGCGCTCCGATTCGCAGACCGCCGGCGGCCTCGATGGCATCTGCCACGATCGCCCCTTCGGCGAGAGAGACCACGCCAGGGGAGGCGACCCAACCGGCAACATGGACCTCGATGGAGCCGTAGGTGGCTGTCGTCTCGACGAAGGTCTCCGGGCGCGGCGGCGAAGGTGGAGCCCGCCGGAGGACACCCAGACCCGCGCCCGCGGCAACCGCTACGGCCGCCACGACGACCACTAGCACCGTCTTGTTCGTCTTCTCCCCCATCGTCCGATAACTACTGGACCGGCGGGACGGTTGGAACCCCTATGGCTAGGGTGCCGCGATGCTCGACATCGCGTCATTTCGAGTGGCCCCCGAACCCCGGGTCAGCCTCGCGGACCACGACCCGAACTCCAAGGCAGGCTTCGATGGTGGCAAGGGAGAAGGAAACGCCACCTTGCCCCTATTGAAGCGACGCCTCTCCGAACTGCAGCGTCGTCTGTGGGCGCAGTCCACACAGAGTCTGCTCGTCGTGATACAGGCCATCGACACCGGTGGCAAGGATGGCACTATTCGCAAGGTCTTCAGTGGGGTGAACCCACAGGGTGTCCGGGTTGCCAGCTTCGGCAAACCGAACGAGCGCGAATTGGCCCAGGACTTCCTCTGGCGCATACACCGGGAGACACCGGCGGATGGCTACATCAAGGTCTTCAACCGGTCTCACTACGAGGACGTCCTCGTCGCCAGGGTCAAGAACCTGGTTGCCGACGATGTCTGGGAGAAGCGCTACCGCCACATTCGGGAATTCGAGCGAATGCTCACAGACGAGGGGACGACCATCGTGAAGCTGTTCCTCAACATCTCCAAGGAGGAACAGAAGGAGCGTCTTCAGGCGCGAATCGACGAGCCCGACAAGAACTGGAAGTTCAACACGGCAGACCTCGCGGATCGCGCCCTCTGGGATGAATACCAAGAGGCTTTCGAGACGGCCCTGACCGAGACATCCACCGAGTTCGCACCGTGGTACGTGGTGCCGGCCAATCGCAAGTGGTACCGCAATCTGGTGGTGGCGTCGATCCTCATCGACACCCTCGAGCGGATGGACCCCATCTACCCCGACCCCGAGGCGGGCATCGAGGAGGTCGTGGTCACATAGCTCCCAGGATACGTGACGTCTCAGCGCGCGCCTCGCGCTCTGCAGCCACGTCCAGGTAGGCGCGCCGGGATCCTTTCCCCTCGAGCAGACCGAGCCCGTACTGGTATGCGTATCGGGCGGTAAACGGCAGGTAGCCATGCTCGACGTACTGACGCACATGAACGAGCTCGTGGATGACCAGTCGTCCCAGCCGCTGCGGATCACCCCGCATCACCTCCGGGTCGACGAAGATCCAACGGCGTACCGTGACCCCTTGGATGCCCTTTCTCCACAGTCGCCTCATCAGAGAGGAAGCCGGTAACACATCGATCTCGTCGGGGTCGACGGGTGCGATCGTGCTTCGGAGACAGTCGTTGTCGTAACCGGCTCTCCGAAGGATGCGTCCGGCGTTCACCCCACGACGACGTTTACGAGATTCGGCGGTCGACTGATCACCCGCCGTACCTCCTGGCCATCGATCCACTCCCGGATCTTGTCCGATGAGAGCGCCAGGCCCTCGGCTTGGGCAGACGTGATGTCGGCCGACACCTCGAAGCGGTCGCGGAGCTTCCCGTTCACCTGGACGACCATGGTCACGGTCTCCTCACGTGCAAGCTCCTCGTCCCATTTCGGCCAGGTCTGCCGTGCCAGCATCTCGCCGTAGTCGTTGAGCTCCCACAATTCGTGAGCGATGTGTGGCGTCATCGGAGCCATCAGGAGAAGCAGCATCCGAAGCACCTCGTCGTAAGTTGCCCTCAGGGGCGACGCGGCCAGATACTCGCCGAATTCGTTGGAGAGCACCATCAGGGCGGGCACGGCCGTGTTGAAATGGAATCGATCGATGTCCTCGGTCACCTTGCGGACGGTCCGATGCGCCAGGCCGAGGATCTCACGGTCGCTGTCGTCGGGCGCCCGGTCGGAGAACTCATGCCGGGTGGTGCCCATAGCCCAGACCCGCTCGAGGAATCGCCGGGTCCCGTCAACTCCGTTCTCGTTCCAGGCAGCGTCATCGGTAGGCGGCCCCATGAAGAGGTGATAGAGCCGGAGTGAGTCTGCGCCATGCGACGCGAAGAGGTCGACCGGGTCGACGACATTGCCTTTCGACTTTGACATCTTCGACCCTTCGAGAGTGATCATGCCCTGCGTGAACAGACGGGCAAATGGCTCCTCGACTCTCGACATGTCCATGTCGTAGAGGACCTTGGTGATGAAGCGGGCGTATAGGAGATGGAGGATCGCGTGCTCTATGCCCCCGATGTACTGGTCGAGAGGCATCCAATAGCCCGGCTTCGAAGGCTCGAAGATCTCCTCGGTGTTGTCGGCATCGGCATATCGAAAGAAATACCACGACGAATCCACGAACGTGTCCATGGTGTCCGTCTCCCGGCGAGCCGGTCCATCGCACTCGGGGCAGGTGGTGTTCACGAAGTCGTCGACGGCGGCGAGAGGAGAGCGACCCCTGGGCAGATAGTCCTCGACGTCGGGGAGCAGGACCGGCAGATCTGACTCGGGCACCGGGACCAGCCCGCACTTGTCGCACTCGA
>JBAPYG010000513.1:0-4084 GCA_049284615.1 Acidimicrobiia bacterium | reverse complement strand
GAGGACAGCCCGCGTGGCCTCAGCTTCAACGCCTCCAAGCTGATCCCGACGGACTGGGCGCGTCACATCCGCTACGACGACCGACTGGCGAGTGGTCAGGATATAGCCTTCTACGGCGGCCTGTATGCGACGTACGACTTCGTATTCGGAATGGTGCCCGCGACGTTCGACGCCGTTTACCACCGCTCCTTGTCTGACGACTCACAGTCTCGACGGCAGCCCGACTTCGAGTTTGCCGTCCAAGAGCGGCTCGCCGTGATCGAGTCGCTGGCCGAGCGGCTCCCACACGCTCCCAACGAGAAGCGACCGGTGCTCAACTCCCTGATGAGAGCCCAGGCACTCTTCATCAGGAGATTTCTCGACGAGAACCCCGAGTCGAGGCGTACCGTCAACAAGGCGGTCTTTGAACGTTCGATCCCGTCCTTTCCGTGGGACGTGCTGACCACGGGAGCGGCGACGACGCTGGTGGTCTCCGTTTGCTTCCCTCCCTATTCCGACGCCAGCGCCGTGACAGTCGCCAAGCGGATCAATGAATCAGGCAACGTGGTCGATGTCCTCTGCTGTGACATGTCGGAGGTGCGGGGTATCGACTTGAGCCTCGAACTACTCGTCTTGGGTCTCGTTGGATCGGCCATCGAGGTCACCTCCGACGTGAGTTTCTCGAATTGGTCGAACATCCGGCAGTTCGTCAGTGAGGGGGTGGAGCTCGCCGAAACACTCGACGCGTGGCCCTACGAGCAGCTCTACAGCCGCGCCATGTGGCCTGCCTCCCACATTCTGGCGGCTGCAATCAAGCTGCGACGACCCTCGACGCACTGGGTCGCTGAGTTCTCCGACCCCCTTTCTCGAGACGTCGGGGGCCGCCCGAGGCCCGGCACACTCCCTGACGACCAGTTCGTCGATCAACTGCTCGCTTCCGCTTCGAATGCGTGTGGCATCGAGCTGCCGGTGGCCTCTAGCGTGTTCGCCCTCGCGGAGTTGCTCCCCTATGCGCTGGCAGACGAAGTCGTGTTCACGAATGGTGCTCAGATGAGGTACATGCTGTCCTACTGTCCCTCCGACGAGTTGACGCAGCTCGTAGAGGAGAAGGCGACCATCGCGCCCCATCCGGTTCCCAGCGACGAACTGTATCGACTGGTCAAGGCGGTCGGGCCCGACCACGGCGACAAGGTAGCCCTTGGCTATTTCGGTAGCTTCTATGAGAATCGCTCTCTGCAGGACCTCCTCCTGGCGCTCTCCACCGTCCCCGACGAGGTGAGACGTGGCGTTGCCCTGGATGTCTACACCGCCCAGGGTGACCAGCTAGAACAGGTCATCACGGACCGAGCCCTCGGTGACATCGTTAGCGTCCGTTCCACCGTGGGCTATCTCGAGTTCCTCAACCTCACCACCCAATACGACTGTCTCGTAGTGGAGGATGCGGTCACATCGCAGACCCATCAGGAGAACCCCTATCTGCCGTCGAAGTGGAGCGACTACCGAGGAAGTGGCACCGCAGTCTGGGCCTTCACCGAACCGGGCAGCACGTTGTCGGGCCTCTCCCCCCAATATCAGACCCATCTGGGAGACACGACAGCCGCCGTCGCGACTCTGACCGAACTGGTGGATCATTCTGCCCGATCGGAACGGGATCTGGCCACTGCGGCCGACGCCACCCCAAACGAACCGGGCCATTGAGTTGACTTCCGTGATCCTGGCCCGATCGCCCACCGGTGCCGAAGTCGCAGCCCGATTCTCGGTCGGCGAAACGACTTCGATCGTGGATGCCGACTTGAGCGACGCGAGCCGTGAGCTCCTGCATGCGACAGAAGCCGACCTCATAGTCGTCGCGTACCCCGCCGATGACCGGTGGATGTCCGCAGCCTTGGGATTGACGAGAGAGCTCCTCGGACCGGGCTCCGAGATTCGCATGGTCATCGACCCGGCGGTCGTGTCGACAGCCACCGAAGACTTAGTTGCCGATGTCTTCTCCGGCTGGATGGTGAGTGGGGTGACAGTCGATGCCGGTGTACTCGCACTTCACGTGAGGCCCTCGAGCGAGGACGCCGAGCCCGAGGCGACGAGAGAAAGTGTCCAGGGCGCCCTGCAGATCGCCGCGATGTTGAAAACCGTGCTCGATCCTGTAGCCGAGAACCTGCCCGAGTTCGAGGTGCGCGCATCACATGTCATGAGCTATCTCCGTCAGGTCCCGCGCCTGCAGGCGGAGACCGAGGTGCTCCGACGTCAGTTGAGAGACCTGGAGTCGTCGGGTCACCGGAAAGGGGACCAGGCCAAGCCAACCCCAACCGTGGCGGAGGCGGTGCCGCCGGAGGACTCCCCGCAGAACCGGGGGGTTCGTGGTCGCCGCTCGCGTCGTGCCCGCAAACTCATCCTGGCAGCTACTGCGGCCGTCCTCATCGCCGGCGGCGCCTGGGTGCTGGCCAGTTGGTTGGACCTCGACATCAACGGATACTTGACCTTGCTGGCATTGGGTGCCATCGCCCTCACCCTGTACGACGTGAGGCGCAGATTCGTGATGGTCAATGCCCGTGCTGCGCGGCTTGCTCGGCAGGTAGAGAGAGCATCTCGGCGTACAGAGAGCCAGGTGACATCGCTCAAGGGCGCCGTGGCCACCGAGTCACGCCGAGCCCGCGCAAGGGCCGAAGAAACCAAGGCCCGAGCCATCGATCTGAGCGCGCTGACGAGGGAGACCGCGGCCGCCGTCAGAACTATCGAGAGCTCCCAACTGCGAGCACGAGAGAACATGGCCGACCTGTCCAGGACGATCCAGACACACGCTGGCGCGATGGATGCGCACTCGAAGCGGATGAGCGAGAGCCTGGAGAAGGGAAATCTGGCCAAGATGGTCCGGGCGGAGCTACTCACCGCCTACAACCAGATCGAGAGCAATTTTCGCCTGAGGGACCTCGTCGATGTCACAGGCCCCACCCCGCAGCTACGGGGATGGGCGGCGTCACCGGATGTCATCGCCTTCCTCGTTCGAGAGATGCAGCACAGCGAGCCACGAATCGTCCTCGAATGTGGGAGCGGGGCGTCGACCGTCTGGCTGGCGATGGCTGCGCGGACAAAAGGGCTGAAGACCCGGGTAGTCGCCCTCGAGCACGACGAGCTATACGCCTCGGAGACCACTCGACTCCTAGAGGAGTGCGGCGTCGACGATATCGGCGAGGTAAGACTTGCTCCGATCGAAGAGATCGAGTTGAACGGTCATCGCGGCCCTTGGTACTCACGGGCTGCGCTGAATGGGCTGGCGGAAATCGGTCTCGTCTTCGTGGACGGTCCCCCTGGGGCATTCGGACTCCGATCGCGCTATCCGGCTCTTCCGGTATTGCGACCCCTTCTGGCCGATGGGGCGACGGTGGTGCTCGACGACCTGATTCGGGACGAGGAGAGACAGACCATGTCACTGTGGGCAGACGAGTTCCCCGAGATGGAAGTCTCCGAGCTCAAGGTGGAGAAGGGCGCTGCGGTGTTTCGTCTCCACGATGTCCGAGACGTCTGACACGCGAGTCTCGTCACGAGTCACCGGCGAGATCGTCGTCGACGAGGATGGAGGCGATCCGCTCTCCAGCTCTGCCATCCCACAAGGGAGGGATCCTTCCTTTCGGTGGAGCGTCGAGAAACGCGATCGCCGAGGTCTCGATGCGCACAGGGTCGTTGCCCACGATCGTGTTGGTACCCATACTCACGGTGATCGGGCGTTCGGTGTTCTCTCGGAGGGTCAGGCATGGGACCCCGAGGACTGTCGTTTCCTCCTGAATGCCGCCCGAATCCGTCATCACCAAGGCTGCACCGGAAAGTAAGGCCATGAAGTCGACGTAGCCGATGGGATCGACGACATCGATGCCGGGAATCGACATCAGACCGTGGCGCTCGAGGTTCTCCCGTCCTCGGGGATGGAGTGGGAGCACGATGCGAACCTGGTCCGCCACGCGGCGAAGGCCATCGACGACGTTCGCGGCGGCGACGTCGACATCGACGTTCGAAGGGCGATGCAAGGTGGCCACCGCATACCGTTCTGGGAGATCGAACCTCCGGCGTGTCTCCTCGAGATCCAATGTGCCACGGAATCGAAGCAAGGTGT
>JBAPYG010000512.1:0-9212 GCA_049284615.1 Acidimicrobiia bacterium | reverse complement strand
GTCACCGCCCATAACTGACACAGAACCGACCGCGCACCAGGCGAGCTCGATCTCTGGTTCCTCCCAACTTCACTTCCGGGTGATCTCGTAGTGGAGGGCCATGAACTCCAACCCCCCGAGGAAGAAGCGATGGTCCGTGCGGAGCTCCGCGTCCTCGACGTAGACCTCGATCTCCTCATGGAACGAGTCCAGCCGGGCGACGCTGATCGCCTCGGTCTCCGGGTCCACTATCGACAGGTAGTGCCCTTGAAAGTCTCCACGCCGACTGCTCAGCAACAAACCGCTCTCTCGGAAGTGTGCCGGCAGCAGCGTCGCCGTGAAGCTTCCCGAAGGCAGTGGGAACCCAACACTGACGTATGCGGTGTCGTCGCTCTGGACGACCGTGTAGACGCCCACGTAGAGGGGCTCGCTGGTGTCCCGATACGCACGTATCCACGCTCTGAAGTCGGGGATCCCGTCGTCGTCCACGTCGATGGTGTCGATCCAGCTGACCACGCCGCGTTGGACCTCCTCCAGGTTGAACGGGGCGTTGGCCTGACCGAGAGGTTTGGCCACCGTCTCCCGGTACAGGAGGTAGGGCAGACGCATCCAGACCCGCCACTCGGGGACGATCGCCAATTCGAAACGGCTGGTGTGCTCGTAGAACTCGCGGACCAGTGGATGTGCCCGGCTCGGGTCGAACCCGGGGCCGGCGAGGGCGTCGAACGACTCGACGATGCCGATATCGGACGGGCTGTGGGCAAAGGTCGCTCCGATACGTTCGGCATAGCGTCGCAAGTAGTCGACGCCCACGTAGCCCTGCCGTTCGATGAGGGGGACGACGAACGGGAGGGACTCCGCTGAGGAGTTCTCGGCGAGAAAGCGCACCTGCTCACGTCCGCCATACGCCACGCCGGCGATGGTTCTATTCAACAGGACCGTGACGGCCGACACCACGCTCCAGCCGTAGTCGTCGGCCCAGAGCGCGAAGACGGCGCCAACGGCCGCTCCAACGACGACACCGAGAGCCAGCTTGCCCACCCGGAGCCCCAAGGCCGCCGCCCCAAGCCCGACCATGGCTCCAACGACGATCGGAGACCAGTCGGGCAGGATCAGCTCCAGCAGCCAGCCCACCACGGCGGCGAGAAGTGTCGAGGCGAGGACACGCACCCACAACGGCTGTGGCGCTGCCGGCGTGCGATTGGCATCGGCCCAGCCGGACACCGCGGCCATGAACAGGCCACCCGTCAACGCGGTCGTCGCGGTGGGGATGTCGGGCAGCCCCGCCCCCAGTGCAGCTCCCCCCGCCAGCCCGATCACGAAGCCGGCGCCGGCGGCACCGGCCACCTGGCCCGGGGTTCGGCCCACTACTTCTCCTGTGCTCATCACAGAACGAGGCTAAAGCGTATTGCCGGGCCGATCGTGATGGCCGATCTGCTCAGTGCTCTTCCAGCACCTGCAGTCGATCCAGGTCCTCCGTGACCGAGGCCACGAAGACCATGCGGTCCCTCTGACGCCGCCAGTCGGCAACGATCTCTTCCATCTCTGCACGGTGCTCGGCGATCCGACGGAACTTCTGCTCGTAGTCCGATCGACGAAGCCTTATGGCCAACTCGACGGCGAGCACCTGTTGTAGGAAGTCCAGCTCCTGATCGCTCATGTTCGAGGCGATGTGTGGTCCTTCTGTTGGGTCCAGGTGAAATGTCGTCATTGCTGCTCTCCGTTCACGGGAGAGGAGCGCGCACCTCGACGCGAGATACCTCGGTCGGTTCCCTTCCGACCAAGAAGACATGAGCTCGGGTCCACCCGAACACCACCACCGGCAGCTCAGTGGCGGGACCTCCGGCCAGGTTCTATTCGGCGTCGGGACAGGTGGGCACTTGATAGCCTTGGACCCGGCTGAATCAGCTGCTGGAACATGAGATCTCTGGACGCGAACTCCGACGACCGCCCCGAGTCGACCGACCGCTGGGGCCTGGGCAGCTTGATCTTGTTTGGTCTGGCATCGTCGGCACTGCTCATGGCGATCTCCCCCTTGTTCGTCGATTCCTCTTACTCGATTGCGACCGAGACTCTCTCCCGGGCCGGAGGTCAGGGCGTCGACGGTGCGTGGGTCCAACGTGCCGGTGTCGTCGTGGCGTCGATCTCGGTCCTCGCGATGACCGTCAGTGGCGCCAAGATGTGGGGTGGCTGGGCCCGACGGTGGATGCAGACGTACGCCGTCGCCCTCATTCTGCTCGTCGTCTTCCCCACGTCACCCTGGGACGGCACGCCATTCGATCCCGGCGTGGCGGAGCTTCACACCGGATCTGCAGTCGTCGGAGGCCTGGCGTTCATCCTCGGAATCGTGTCCATCTCGATGGGGCGCTCCCCGGGAACGGGCCTGCGCCGAGTCTTCGATTGGACCGTCGTGGCCGCGGTGGCTGTCATTCCACAGCTCATGTTGATGTCAACCGTGCCCGGGATATGGCAACGTTTGATGGTGGCCCTGGGATATCTCTGGCTGCTCGTCGAGGCAGCGACGATGGCGAACGCTCTCCGCGCCGACAGGTTCACGGAGCTCGAGCGACCCGATGTGAATGCGTGAATGACCGGAACCCGGCTGCCGCCAGGCGTCTCGCTGCGCGCAGCAGATTCCTCTGGACCGTGGCGCCACCGGTGCTCCGCGGGGTGGGCCGGTCGCTCTTCTCGCTCGAAGTGGAGCAGGAGACACCGCTCCCCGATCCCCCATTCGTTCTCGCCGCCAACCACTACTCGCACCTCGACCCTCCGGCGATCGCCGCTGCCCTCGACATCCCGATCCGCTACCTGGCCCTCGAAGACCTCTTCGTCGCCAATCGCCTCCTCGACTGGCTGATCACCGGTTTCGGCGCCATACCGACGCCGCGTTTCCGTGTCCCGATCGGAGCGGTCCGGACGGCTCTGGGCGCGCTCGACTCCGGCGAGGTGGTGGGAGTGTTCCCCGAGGCAACTCGGGTGACTCACTGGGGGACGCTGCCCCCCAAGCGTGGTGCCGCGTGGCTGGCCACGCGAAGTGGCGTACCCCTGGTCCCGGTGGCGATCGTGGGCACCGGTCAGGCACTGGGCCTCGAGAACAAGGTTCACCGCGCCCCGATCCGAGTCATCTCGGGACCACCAGTCGCAGTCGGCGACATCGACGAGATGACATCGGTGTGGGCCGCATGGATGACGACGCAAATCGGCCGTTTCCCGGCATCGGAGGTCGACGGGCCGCGCCGGGCGGAGTTCGACCCCTCGATGAGACCGTGAAGGCCCGGTCCGCGATTCACTCGATTGTGACTTTGGCCTCTAGCCGGAGCCGCCACGTCGTCCGACGATGGGTCCAAACAGCAAGGAGGAGGCACAAGGATGACTGATTCTGCGACCCTGGACGTTCGTCTTCCCGATGACAAGCCACCGGCGTGGGCCAACTCGTTGATGAAGTGGGCCTTGACGACTCGTGGGCTTCAGAAGATGGTCGGCCATGACGTGGCACTGCTCACGTTCGCCGGCCGCAAGTCGGGCGACGTGTACACCGTTCCCGTCAGCTATCACCGTGAAGGCGAGACGGTGACCGTGGTCACCAAACGGGCACGCAAGTGGTGGCACAACTTCGAGACCCCGACAAACGTCGAGATTCGACTTGCCGGAGTTGGGTACGACGGCACGGCCGTGGCGGTCGATGACGAAGGGGCGGCCCTCGACTTCATGAGCGAGTTCCTCGAGCGACGGCCCGTCGATGCCAAGGCCTATGGCCTGGCCAAGGAAGAGATGACCCGGGAGAAGATCGCTCGGATCATTCCCCACATCGTCCTGATCCGGATCACCATCGACGCCGACGACTAGCCGGCCGACTTGGGGGACCCCGGAGAAGCATCTCCGGAACCGGTGGAGGGGGCCTCGACCGCCTCCTCCACCGCCACCGGCGGCCGCTCAGCCGGATGGGGTCTGATCTACTCGCTGCAGGGCGTCGTAGGCGGCGTACTTGAACGCCTCCGACCTGGTCGGGACGTTGTACGTGGAGTCGATGAAGTAGTCGACGGTCCCGTGGGTGTGGATGACGGCTTGAGCCTGATGGATCAACTCGGCCGCCTCCTCGCCGACGATATGAGCTCCTATGAGCCGGCGGGTATCCCGCTCCAACACCAGCTTGACGAGTCCGTACTGGGTTCCGGCGATCGCGCTTCGGGCATTGTCGACGAACCAGGACTTCCCGACCTCGTAGTCGAGGCCGGCCTGTTGGGCAGCCTCCTCGGTCATGCCCACCATTCCGACCTCGGGTATCGAGTAGATGCCGTAGGGCGGGATCGGGTCGATGACATCCTTGAACGGGATGTCGAATGCGTGACAGATGGCGACCCTGCCCTGCTCCGAAGAGACCGACGCCAATGCAGGCGGGCCGATGACGTCACCGGCGGCGTAGATCGTGTCGAGCGTCGTGCGGTATTCGTCATCGACGATGATTCGGCCTCGATCGTCACAAGCGACTCCGGCATCCTTGACTCCCAGCTCCTCGGTGTTGCCGACTCTCCCCGCGGCGAACAGCACCACTTCTGGATAGAGCTCTTCACCGCTGCCCAGCGTCACGCGGAGACGACCGTCGACCCGCTCGATCTCGGCGGTGGTGCCGAGTGCCATTGCAACGCCCTCCTCGATCATGTGGCCCTTCAAGACCTCCGACACCTCTGCGTCGAGAAATGGGGCCACGCGGTCGGACATGTCGACGATGGTGACCGCGACCCCGAGCGCTGTGAAGATGGAGGCGTATTCGACGCCGACCGGGCCGGCCCCGATCACGACCATCGTTCCCGGGATGCGGTCGATGTCCAGGATCGTGTCGGAGTCGTGCACATCCGGGTCGGCGAAGGGGACGCCGGATGGGCGGAAGGGCCGGGAGCCGGTGGCGATGAGGGTGACGCCGGCTTCCAGCAGCCGCTCCTCGCCGGACGCCAGCCGAACACGGACTCCGCCATCCACCAAGGACGCCTCACCGACGATGAACTCGATCCCGTGACGATCGAGGTTCTTGCTGACCGCGTCGCCCATGTGTTGTTGCACGTCCCGTGCTCGTGCATGGAGGCGCTCCAGCATCAGGTCGGGGCCGAGGCCGAGGCCGACGCCGTAGACCTCCCTCCGCCCGAAGCCGGTGAGGTACGTGGCTGCCTCGCGCAGGGTCTTGCTGGGGATGCCACCACTGTTGACCGGGGCCCCTCCAGGCCGGGGAATCCGATCGACCACCGCCACCTTGTGGCCGAAGTATGCAGCTTGGGCGGCGCCCTTCTCTCCGGCCGGCCCCGAGCCGATTGTCACTAGATCGAACCGATCCACGTCCACTCCTCGAGAGATCTGGAACTCCAAGGATACGGCCGGCTCCCGCGTTCGTGTATCCCTGGGATGTCCTCGGATGGGGCATAATCCCCCCATGACGTCCGATTCAGCGCCGTGGTCGGCCTGCCAGGTGTGTGGTGACCACGACCACCGTTACACCCATCACCTCAGCGACGTGACAGTGCCCGAGTTCGTCACGGGGTCGGTGGACCGTCTGCGTCGACTGGAGCAGACCCAGTCGGACATCCACCCTCTCGTCATCGACATCGAGACGCTGACGAAAGCAGAAGACGGTGGACGCAAGGCTTGGGCGCTTTGGCTCCTGCAGCTGCTGGAGGAGCTCGAGGAGGCTTCGGGCGCCCCGGAAGTGGCGGCCGAGATCGAGGCATTTCTCCTCGGCGGCTACTCGACCTGAGACGCCAGGGCCTTCTCGATCTGGACAAGCCCCTCACCCACGATTGGCCTCGAAGATCTCGATGGGGTTCCCCGACGGGTCCTCGACCAGGATCTGACGCCCGCCCTGGCCCTCGACCACCTCTCCCCGGAATGCGACACCCCCGGCGCGTAGGTCGTTTACGAGCCCGTCCAAGTCGTCGACCTCCACCATGAACCGGCTCCAGCCTCCCGGTTTCGGGTTGCCACCGGCACGACCCGCACCGCCGACCCCCGGCTCGTTGAGGAACAGTCGCAAATCACCCCGGGACAGTGCGGCGAAGCCCGGTGCCGGGTGGAAGTCGAGCTCGAACCCGAGACGATCCCGATAGAACCCCAGCGCCGCCTCGACGTCGTGGACGATGTATCTGATGCTGGCCATCTCTCTCCTCACAGACCTCGGGGGCACGTAGCCCGGGTCGGATTGGCTCGGACGCTCACCGGCGCCACTCGACGTCCATGACGGTCACCGGGTCCGTCACACCCTTGAGCTCGACATCGCGGACACGGGAGAATCGGTAAGGGACCGTGCCGGCGGCCCTGGTCAGTGCCTCCGACACAACGATCTCGTCGCCGGCGCCGAGGTCGCCGATCCTGGCTGCGACATGGATCCCCTGGCCCACATAATCCCCGTGTTGCCGGGTGGCCTCGGCCTGGTGGATCCCGATGCGGATCGTCGGGGAGAAGCCGTGTTCCAGACGGTGGTCGGCGAGCCGGCGTTGTATGTCCACGGCGGCATCGAGCGCCCGACGAGCCGACTCGAACGCAACGAAGAAGCCGTCGCCGGTGTGACGCACCTCGTCACCTTCGTGCTTTGCGATCGAAACTCGCAGCTCGCGGTCGTGCCAGTCGAGAAGACGCCGCCAGGCTTCGTCACCGATGAGACCGATGAGGTCGGTCGACGTGACGATGTCGGTGAACATGAATGCCCTCGTTTGTCGCTCACCGCTGTCGGGAACACCCGGCAGGGCGCCACCCATCGACCTCTCGAGACGATCCAGGTCGAGCTTGGCGCCGAGCTTCTCGTAGACCGACCATGCAGCCTTCAGCTCGAGATTCGCCGCCCGCTCGTCGTCCATGGCCGAGCGTGCCCGACCGAGAAGCTCACGGGAGCGGGCCGCTTCATACGGGAGATCGACCGATTGCCAGAGTCGCCAGGCCCGGTCGAGTGCCTCCGCCGCGGCAGGAGGGTCATCCTCTGCGAGTGCCATCGCGCCCCGACATGTGAGCAGCATGGCTTCCCACGCCGGAGAGTCATACGTCCGTTCGACCCGCTCCAGGGCATCGATCGCATCCCGGGCCGTGTCTAGGTCGCCACGAGCGAGGGCGATCTCGATCTGTGCCGGCAGGAGATGTCCCCTGGTGAGCAGATCACCATCGACACCGTCGCCGGTGGTGGCCACGGCCCTGGCTATCGACTTGGCTGCTTCGTCGAGATCACCCCGGTCCATCATCAGCAGTGAGAATCCCGGCTGGGCCGAATGCCCGTATTCGTAGGCAAGGGTGAACGCCTCCTCGGCAGCATCCAGGTCGCCCATCCGACGACGGACTTCCCCGACTTCGTAGTGGGCGAAGCCCAAGCCGTTCAGCAGGTGGAAACGCTCCAACTCGACACAGGCCGTCCTGGCGTCGTGCTCTGCCTGTGACCAATCCCCCCTGAGCCGTTTCAGTTCGGCCCGATGAACCTGGCACACACCGGTGAACCCTCCCAGAGCCTTCGACTTCATCCACCGCTCTGCCTGCTCGGTCCACTCCACGGCACGCTTGTAGTCGGCCAGACTCGAGCACGCTCCCATCAGATTGCAGTAGACGTCGCTCGAAGCGCGCAGATCGCCACCCTGGGAGACAGCGAGCACTGTGGCCTCGTCGGTCATCCTCATCCCCTCCCGCCAGTTCCCCTGATAGGTGAGGGCGATTCCCTTGAAGCTGAGGGCCAATGCCTGGGGGCCTACGGCTCCCTGTCGCTTGGCGATCTCGATGGTCACGTCGGCGCGTTCCTTGACGGCTTCGAGGTCGTTCAACACGAACAGCGCCTCGGCAACACCCAACATGGAGAGCCAGGCATGTCCCGGGCACTCCGGCTCGTCTTCGAGCAGGCTCCGAGTTCGTGCCAGCCAGCCCATTGCCACCGACTCGGATCTTCGGCGCATGGCGAGATAGGCGAGGATTGCGCCGATCTTGGCGGCATCGCCCTTACGGCCGTCGTTGGCGAAACCTTCGAAAGCCCTCTCGTAGGCGTCCTCGGCTTCGTCGGGTCGTGCCGACCACCACAGGGCGTCGCCGAGGAGAACGAAGTCCTCCGACGACAGATCGGTCTCTTCTTCGAAGGCCTCGATGGCCGATGCCCAGTCGTTTCTGCTCACCGCAGCACGGGCAACTTCGAGTGTCAGGACACTCACCTCCTCCGAGCGGTGCTCTGCTAACAGGCTAGTGAACGGTGCGAGGTGAACCAGAGACGGTTGTCTGCTCGATCAGACGACCCGCCAGCGTGCCCAGCATGCCCAAGGCGACCCCGGGTCGCTCTTCGAGGACTGCGATCAGCTCGGTCTTGGTCACGATCAGTCCGTGCAGACCGGTCTCTCCGGAGTGGACGTCGGCAGAGCGACGGTCACCGGTCAACAGGGAGAGCTCACCGACGTGCTCACCCTCCCCGTAGGTGTCGATCACATGTGTCGCCCCGTCCCGGGTGCGGCTGACCACAGCCGTGCCATCCACGATCACCAGCAGCTCGGTCCCGGAATCGCCCTCGGCGTAGACCAGCTGTCCCTCGTCGAATCGCACCTCGGTCGTCGACCTCGCCACCAGGAGAAGGTCTTCGGGGTCGAGCTCGGAGAACATGGCGACCCTTTGCAGGACCAAGACCCTGCCCATCTCGTCCAGGGTGTCGACGTGATCGGCTGACATGTCGCCCCAGCTTGCCACGCCCGTTCCTCCCTCGTATCCGTCCCGCTCCAGACAGCGCGCGGCGAGGGCGCTCAACCAGGGGTCGAAGTCTCCGGCGAGCTGTTCCAGGGACTCCCGGCGGCCGGGTGTCGATTCGTCCACTTCCTCCGTTTCGAGGAGAGGGAGAAGGACGCTGAGCACCGATCGGTCGCCGACCGACTCCAGAGCCTCGATTGCCTGAGCGTTGGTCTCTTGGTCATCCGAGACCATTCCACGCGCCACGATCGGCATGATGTCTCTGGTCTTGGCAGTGGTCATCGCCCGCAAGACCCATTGGATCAGCCGGTCGACACGGCTGTCGAGGACCTTGACCAGGAAACGCCCGTGGACCGAGTGCTGGGGATCGAGGACCCGACGATGGCCGGCCAGGAACGCGGCTCTCCTGGCTTCGCTGGCCGCCCACGCGGTGAATTCGGGCTCCGGGTGCTCGAACGGGGTCAGAGCGCGAAGTGCCGCTTCGCTGGCCAGGACACTGCCCTCGTGGAGCACCCCGACCAGCAGTCTCCGTCCCCCCTCGGCCGTGGCCAGTG
>JBAPYG010000511.1:0-2918 GCA_049284615.1 Acidimicrobiia bacterium | reverse complement strand
CCGCAATGTTGGTGTACGTGGCGCTGGCTGCTGAGAAAACCGCCAATGCTGGTGCGTAGTACTGGGCGACGGTCACTCCGAGCTCTTCGATCTCCTCACTCCCGAAGAGAGCGCCGAACAGAACCAGAAGCATGAGTGGAAACACCAGTGTGAAGAACGCGGCAATGGGAGTCCGATAGAACATCTTGTTCTGATATCCGACCTGCAGGTTGAGAACGCCGAATGCGCTCAGATCGGTCATGTCCGTCCTCCTTCCTCGGTGAGAGCCAGATAGATGTCTTCGAGTGAAGGGCGTGTCACCGACAACTCCTCGAGTTCGATCCCGTTGTCCATCGCCCAGGATGAGATGCGATAGATCTCCGCGGTTGGTTGGGTGGCCTCGATTACGACCGTCTCACCGTCCCTACGGCCGTCAAATGGAAGCGAAATCCCGGCGGGTCGACGGAAGGAGATCTTGGTCGCGGCATGTTCCTTGCCGCCTATGGTCTCCGGAGTCCCCTCGGCCACGATCGTCCCATCGGCTATGACGGCGACTCGGTCCGAGAGGTTCTGGGCCTCGTCCATGTAGTGGGTTGTCAGCAGAATCGTCTTCCCGAGAGCGCGTAAGTTGTCGATCACGGACCAGGCCTCCCTTCGAGCCGAAGGGTCGAACCCCGTTGTTGGCTCGTCGAGAAAGATCAGATCCGGTTCCCCAACGATGCCCAACGCCAGTTCGAGCCTTCTCTTCTGGCCGCCGCTGAGGGTCCCGACACGGACATCGATCTTCTTCTGAAGGCCAACCATCTCGACCAATTCTTCGGTGTTGAGTCGATTGGTGTAGGCACCACCGTGGATGTCGATCGCCTCCCTCACCGTGAGCTCCTTCTCCACCGACCCTTCCTGGAGAACGATGCCGATCCGATCCTTGAACTTTCGTTCGGCCCGAGCTGGATCATGACCCAGGACCGATACCGAACCAGATGTGGCCTGGCGGTGGCCCTCGAGAATCTCAACGATTGTCGTCTTCCCCGCACCGTTAGGACCAAGCAGCGCGAAGACTTCACCCTCTTGGATGGTCAGGTCGATACCGCGGACAGCCTCGACGTCGCCGTACCGCTTGACCAGCCCAGATACCTCGATCGCGACCATGGGGCCAAGTTACACAGGAGACACGTCGCGCCGGGGTGACTTGGCTCGACAATCATTGGCCACCAAGACTGTGAGTGGACTCGACGCAACGAGCTACGCCCAGTGCGCTCCTCCGATCGATCAACCGAAAGCCCCTGGTGCATCAGCTCGGCACCATCGACACCGACGCAAGCCTCCGATCCTCTTCTGGTTTCGGGGAGTCGTCTTGAGACTCGGTTAGAGGAGCATGGCCAAGATTCTGACCGGCGGCCGCCTTCGAAACTTCCACGAGTTTGAGCCGGTATGTATTCGCCACGTATTGCGAAGGGAGCGACACGCTGGGGCGGTGACTCCGTCACTCCGTAAAAGGTCAACATGCCTGTGCTCGATTCCCAGATGGGAGTTGACCCCAACGACTTCGTCTTGCCGACGGGTCGGGCACGGTGGTCATCCCGGGTCGGCAGCCCGTACAGGTGATCGACGAGACGATGAGGATCAATGTTGAAGACCGGAGCTCAATCGGCATGATTTCCCAGGAGTCGCCGCTGGGAGGCCAATTAGACCGTCGTTGACCACGCGCCTCGGATGTGACCGGTGCAGGCAACGCTCGAACGGTCCAACTGTCGACGGAAAGAGCTCCGGCCTGTATATAGATGAGGATGGCGCACATGAGCGACCAGCCTCTGGAGCCGATCGACCCGAGGGACGCTTTCACCGTTACGCCCCGGCTTGATTCCGAGACGACACAGTCTGTGGCGGCCTCACAGGCCGCCCTACTCCTCGCCACGCGCGCCGGGGTGCTTGGCCAGGAGACGGAGCTCGCCGAGCTCGAGGAGGAGGTGGCACCTGCCCCATTCGAGCTGCCTGAGCTCAGAGCAGTGCAGCGGTCGCGCCGGATCCCTGTGGCCGAGGCCGTTGCTCCTCTGGCCATGTCCCGGGCGGAGATGGCCGCCGAGCCCTCGGCGACTATCCAGGACGAGATGGCCAGGAAGGTCCACGACTTGTATCAGCGCCCTTCGTTCGAGGACGCCGCGGCACTGTTCGAAGCAGCCCTGTACAGCCCCCATCCCCTCGTCGCAGTAGCGGCGGCGGCCGGTGCCCGGGAGACCACCCGACTTCGCCCTCACATCCGGGTGGTTCTCGAGGAGAACTCGGGGTCGGATGACCCCCTGGTCGCCGAGCTGGCTCAGGAGGTCTTGAGTCAGATCGAGCCCAAGAACACACATCTCCAGGAACGAGTGGTCACTCTGCCTCCATCGAAGAAACGCCGACGGAATTCCCGCACGGCGGCGATCACCCATGGGACCTGGGCGGCCCAACAGGACTGGTACAAGCCGACAGGGGACTTCTACGGGGCGCTCAAGGCCAACCGGCCCGATCTAGCCGTTCACGATCAGAGCTTCACGTGGTCGGGGAGCTACTCGCACGGGGCGAGAAGGGTCGCGGCGCGAGAGCTCAAACAATGGGTCGCCAATCAGGGTCTGGTGAGCCCGGACCTCTTCGCCCACAGCCACGGCGGGACGGTCGCCAACCTCGCCACCGAGGAGGGTGTCGCCTTCGACAAGCTCGTCCTCCTGGCCTGGCCCGTTCACGACCAGTGGCGACCTGATTTCGGCCGGGTTGGCCAGGTCTACGACATCCGGGTTCGATTCGACCTGGTGATACTCGTGGACGGTGGTAGACAGCGTTTCCGGGATCCGCAGGTCAAGGAACACCGGAACGGATGGTTCGACCATGCCGCTCCCCACCAGCCCGCTTACTGGAACGCCCACGGGTTGTGGGCATTCGACTCCGCTCCGTAAGCTGGCCAC
>JBAPYG010000510.1:0-3678 GCA_049284615.1 Acidimicrobiia bacterium | reverse complement strand
CTCTGAGGGCCGCCGGCTTGACCTCGAAGGTGTTCTTCGTCGCCTCGGTGGCGACCCCGAACGTGTAGCCCGCCTGGAACGCCGCCTTGTTGGCCGCGGCGACCTCGGGGAGCTTGGCGAACTTCTTCTCGACCCATTCGATGGTGGGCTCGGTGGGGCGATGGAAGAGCCACGCCATGAGGCCCAGGGCGAAGAAGTTCTTGGATCGCAGGACATTGCGACCGCTGACCCCGGTGTCCTTGACCGCTTCCTTGGTGAGCTCGTCCATCGGTGCCTTGATCAGGCGGTATCCGACGAGCGAGTCGTCTTCGAGGGGGTTGGTCTCGTATCCGGCCTTGGCGAGGTTGCGCTCGTCGAAGGCATCGGTGTTGATGATCAGGGTCCCCCCTTGACGAAGGTCCTTGAAGTTCTTCATCAACGCGGCGGGGTTCATGGCGACCAGGCAGTCGGGTGCGTCTCCGGCGGTGAGGATGTCGAAGTCGGCGATCTGCACCTGGAAGCTGGAGACCCCGGGAAGTGTCCCGGCCGGTGCCCGGATCTCGGCGGGGAAGCTGGGAAGGGTGGCCAGGTCGTTGCCGAACAGTGCCGAAGCGTCGGTGAAGCGGTTGCCCGCCAGCTGCATTCCGTCTCCGGAATCGCCGGCGAAGCGAATCACGAGTTGGTCTAACTCTTCGGTGGTGGACGAAGGGTCTGCGGTGGCGATTTCATCGGCCACTTTGGGTCACTTCCTTGATGGTGTGAAAGGTGGTGTTGACGCGCGGCTGCGACCCTCGAGTGTCTCCGGCGTCGCTGACCGCCCGAATCATGTCTTGTACATCCAAGTCTATCCACCACCCGGGTTAGGTGTATTCGGGGGAGCGGGCACAAAACGCGCGATCCCCTCCTCACTTAACCATCGGCCGACACCGATCAAACATGACTCCGAATCGAGCGGCCCGATCACTTGTAGCGACGCCGGCGGTGATCCCGTGCCGGCCAGGGGCATGGCCAACGCCGGGTGCAGGGCATGGTTGACGAGTGCACTGAAGTAGGAGACGACCGTTCGGTGGCTCATGCCGCCGATGTCGTCGCGCCCGATGACCTTCGCCCTCGCCGCCGAGGACGGTGTGATCAGGAGGTCCACGGTGCCGAAGGCATCGGCGAAGCGGGAGCGGATCATCTCTTGCCAAGCGCGTGCGGCCGCGGTCGCTTCGGCGGTGACACTCTCGGCCACGTCGATGCGGGAGCTGACCGCCGGGTCGTACCTCTCCCCCCGCTCCCGGTACTCGCGATGCGCCGCCGACACCTCCTCGCCGATGGCGTCGATGAGCTGCCGGCCGGGAACGGCGTCGGGCATCTCGATCGGATGCACCTCGTGACCCAGCTCACCCAGGGCGACCACGGCGTGCCCGAATGCGGTCGCGATCTCTTCCTCCACCGGGCCTTCGCCATACCAGGGCTCGGGAATGCCGATCCGGAGCGGCGCCCGGTCGGGCTCGGGTGTCGCGTCGCCCGACATGGCGCGGTAGGCGAGGTCGATGTTCTCCATCGAGTCGGCCAGGGGCCCGACCGTGTCGATCGACGGCACCAGCGGGAAGACGCCTTCGAGGGGGATGCGGCCGTAGGTGACCTTGAGACCGTAGGTTCCGCAGAGGGCGGCGGGCACGCGCACAGATCCACCGGTGTCGGTGCCGATGGCGAGTGGGGTGATGCCGGCAGCGACAGCCGCACCCGAGCCACCGGATGATCCCCCGGCAGAGGTGCTCAGGTCCCATGGGTTGCGCACCGGCCCCCAATGCGCGTTCTCCGAGTTGAACCCGAACGCCCACTCGTGGAGATTGGTGCGGCCGATCACCACCGCCCCTGCCTGCTCGAGACGGGAGACGCAGGGCGCGGTCCTCTTCGCCACCTCCCGGAAGAAAGAAGACCCATTGGTGGTGACCCGGCCCTCATGCTCGATGAGATCTTTGAGCCCGACCGGTACCCCGGCGAGGGGCCCCACGTCATGACCCGACGCGATTTGGCTGTCGATGTCGGCGGCTCGTTGCAGGGCTCGCTCGTCATCGATCGAGATGAATGCGTTGACCGTGTCCTGGGTTTCGTGCGCCTTCTTCAGCGCCGCCCGGACTCTCGCTACCGCCGTTTGCCGAGACACGTCGGGCCAACCTAGCCGCCCGTCGTCGACGGGTCGTGATTGGAGGAGAGTCGCCGTCGTCCCGAGTGGCTACTCGGTGATGGAGAGCCCTCGGTTGGACGGGACGATCGAAACCCACGACTTCCCGGCCGGGACACTCATCGTCTGACCGCTCTCCGTGCGGAGGGTGAACCACTCCGACTCGTCGGGACGCTCCCAGGTTCCCTCGGCGACCTTCCCGTCCGCGAACACGAAGGCCTTGCCCTGGCCGGTGACCTTGGAGGCGGGGAGCGTGGTGCCCGATTGCCCGCCACCGGGGCTGGCCGTGTATGGCTCGGCGTAGAGGGCGATCAGCACCGGCACTCCTATCCGGTTCTCGGTCCCGTCCTCGTCCCGGTACAGGCCCTCCTCGTCGTATGCGGTGCGTAGCCAGAGTCCCTGAGCATCGTCCCAATCCCAGATGACCCGGTCATTGGACCGGAACTCGATGTTGACCTGTGATGCGCTCGGAGAGCTGGCCGGCATGGGCCCGAATGACCAAAGGGGCGACTCCGGCGGATTGTCGGCATATCCCCTCTCGTCGGCCGTCTCGCGGAGCACGAAGGTGTCGACGTAGAGGTTGTGGGGTGCGCTGCGGCCCGAGATTCGGAAGGTTCCCGTCGAGCCCTCCTTGATCAGGTTGATGTCCTTGCTGCGGATGAGGTTCTGTACCCAGGCCTGGGCTCCGGAGATGACAAACGTGGGCTCGTTGAGCGGAGCCAGGAGCGAGGCATCGGTCGGTCGGCCGGAGCGATTGGGACCGAGGTAGTCGACGTCACTCTGGTGCCAGAGGGTTATGAACCGGGTGATCCCCTCGACGTTCAACTCGATGACCATGTCTGCTTGATCGATGCCCGACTGCGGTGTGGCTTTCGGATGGTTGTCGATCTTCACCGCGAGCACCCGTCGGTCGAGGAGGGCGGGGTCGGTGACGGGGAGACCGTTGATCAGCGACGGCGTGCCCTCGTCGATGGTGGTGGAGGTGGTCGAGCTGGTGGAGGTAGAGGTGGATGACGTAGAGCTGGAGGTGGTCGGGTCTGAGGTGGTCGTCGACTCAGCCGTCTCTTCGGCAGGGCTGCACGCTGCGAGGAGGAGGGAGAGCGAGACCAACCCGGCAATTGCGGTCCGCATCGTGATCAGTTTACGAAGCGGTGCCCGTTTACATGGAATTAGTCGGCGAGGACTCCGCCCGTCACGTCGAGATGGGGCAGCGCCGACTCCGGCTGGTCGACTGAGATGGCGAGCTCGATCCCGTCGGAGTTGGCGCGCAGCACATACATCGCGTCGATGTTCACCCCGGCGTCTGCGAGGAGGCGCGTGATTCGTGCCAACTCCCCGGGGCGATGTGGCAGCTGGACGGTGAGCACGGTGTGCTCCTCATGATGAAGAGCGGCCTCGTCGAGGACACGTCGCGTCGTGATCGCGTCGCTCGTAATGAGTCTCACCGTTCCCTCGCCGTTGTGGCCGTAGGCGGTGAGAGCCTCGATGTTCACACCGAACGCGGCGAGCGCCTCGGTCAGCGAGGC
>JBAPYG010000509.1:0-2353 GCA_049284615.1 Acidimicrobiia bacterium | reverse complement strand
AGAGTCGAACGAGATCTCGGCATTCTGGAGCGTCTTGGCGATTTCCCCGAGTTCTCTCAGCCTGGCTTCGTCGCGACTCGAGTTGCGGGCCGCCGATACACCCACGAGTGAAGTGAGAGCTTCTCGGAGTTCGATGTTCTCGCTGAGTGACTGGGCGTTCCTGGCCCACAGTTGCTTGCTGCCCAGACGAAGGACCGGTTCGGTGCGAGCAACGAAGACGCCGCCTTTTGGACCCCTTCGCAGGGTGACGAGACCGTCGTTTTCGAGAAGTTTCAACGCTTGGTCCAAGGTGGGTCCCGCTACGTCGAACTCCTCTTGAAGCTCTGACTTCAAGCCCAAACGGTTTCCGGGCTCCAGGTCACCCCTGGTGATCCTGTCCTCGAGCTCGCCGCGAATCCACTCCGGCATCGAGTCGACTCTGTTGGCCATTGTCCAGCTCCTGGTATTCGTCCTCGTCCGCGCGGCAACGATTTTCGGACATTGACCATTATGAGTGTAGTGATCAGTTCTGGCGCACCGCGGGACGGAGTCGATCCCAGCCAGGACGCGAACTCGACTCGAAGTCGACAGCGAAGGCTGGGATGCGTTGAGAATGGGAGGTCTTGAAGACTGTGTGCCGGCAAGACCCTCCGATCGAGCTAGCCGAGGACCTGTTTGCTGTTTCGCCGGCCTGCGGTGGAGCTAGCTACCCGAATCGAGGGCCTCGACCCGGCGTGCGGAGCCGGCCCCACAGCGGCGCAGCACCTCGAGGACGTCGACATCGTCCACGTCATCGGCAACGAACGGATCACCGACGGCTTTGAGTAGCACGAAACGCAACCTCGAGTGCCGCTTCTTCTTGTCGTGCCTCATCCCTTCCAGAATCTGTTGGGGCTGGATGTCACCCGGAATTCTCGGCTCGAGACCGATGTGGGCCACCACGGCCTCGACCCGATCGGCGAGGTCGCTGCTGGCGTGTCCTCTCATGTGAGACAGTCGGGCGGCAGCCACGAGACCCATCGCCACGGCTTCCCCGTGATTGACGGCGCCTCCCGACGCGGACTCGATTCCGTAGGCGAAGGTGTGACCCAGATTCAAGAGAGTGCGCCGACCGGTCTCCTCAAACGGATCATCCTGGACTATTGCGATCTTGACTTGTATGGCCTGAGCGACGAGGGATTGAAGGTCGGCGAGCATGCCTGGAAGCAAGGAGTGGCGACGATCCCAACTGGTCTTCTCGATCCGGTCGAGGAGTGAGCTACTCGCGACCAGACCGTGTTTGACCACCTCGGCGAGACCTGACGAGAAGTCCCTCCATGGCAGTGTTTGCAGCGTTCCGACATCCGCCAAGACGGCCTTGGGCTGTTTGTAGAGGCCGATGAGGTTGCGGCCTTGGGGGACGTCGAGACCGACCTTGCCCCCCACACTCGTGTCGACCATTGCGATCAGGTTGGTCGGACAGTGCACCAGATCGATTCCGCGGAGGTAGGTGCCGGCGGCGAAGCCGGCCACATCCCCGATGATGCTCGTCCCCAATGACACAGCTGTCGCCGTCTTGTCTATCCCGGCTTCAAACAACTTCTGGTAGACAACCCCCACGGAGTCGAGCGTCTTTTGGGCACGCCCAGCAGGCAACACGATGGTGAGGTCGGCTTCACCGAGGCTTGGCCCGTAGAGAGCGTCGACGACGTCGTCGGTGATCACGACGAGGGGCCCTCTGACAGAGGCAAGTTGTCGCACGAAAGGCAGGATCCCCGCCCCTACGGTATAGGGGTAACCACCGCTGGGACTCTGGATGTCGTAGGTGCTGTGGCTCTCCCAAAGCTCTGCCACTTCATCGGCAATCGTGCTCGGACCGGCATGATCCGTCGTGAGCTGTGGGAATCGGATGTACTCACTCTCCCGCTCGGTGAGTAGCTCGACGATTCTCTGGCGGGGGTCTTCCACCTTGAGAAGGGGCCGATCCGGGCGGGCACGGTCATGGGTCACCCGGTGGTGGATCTCATCCGGAGTCGCAACCAGGCAGAAGATCCGGCCGTTTCGACTCAGGGAACGGAAGTTCTCGGGATCGAGGATCATGCGGCCACCCGTGGCGATGACAAGCCCCGTCTTCGCGCCGACTTCGGCTGCGACGGAACGTTCGATGGACCGAAAGCCCTCTTCACCCTTCTCGTCGAATATTCGCTCGATCGGCCCGTGGCGGGACTCGATCAACGCGTCCGTGTCTATGAACTCCATTCCCAGCTTGAGCGCGAGCTCATGGCCGACAGTGGTCTTGCCGGTCCCCATGAACCCCGTCAGGACGAGATTGTGCCCGGGACGCATGCGACCAAGGTACCGAAGGGCCTAGGTTTCTCTCGAATCGAAGAGGTGG
>JBAPYG010000508.1:0-2116 GCA_049284615.1 Acidimicrobiia bacterium | reverse complement strand
TCCAGAGTCACCCCGCCCGACGCCTCCGTCTCCATCGCCCCATCGACCATGCGCACCGCCTCACGCAACATCGACGGTGTCATGTTGTCGAGCAACACCCGGTCGGCGTCGGTATCCAACACCGCGGCCAACTGGTCGAGATCCTCGACCTCGACGATCACCCGGACCGTCGGCCCCACCGCCGTCCGTGCCATGGCGACGGCTTCGACGATGTCACCGGCGGCGACGATGTGGTTGTCCTTGACCATGACCTCGTCGTAGAGCCCCATGCGGTGGTTGACGCCGCCACCGGCGGTCACCGCGTATTTGTCCAGCGATCGCAGACCGGGCATGGTCTTCCGGGTGTCCGTGATGCGGGCACCGGTCCCGGCAACCGCGGTCACGAGCTCGGCGGTAGCGGTAGCCACGCCCGACATTCGCCCCAGTAGGTTCAGCGCGGTGCGCTCGGCGGTGAGGATTGACCTGGAGCGTCCGGAGACCCGACCGACGACCGACCCCGCCCTCACCTCCGTGCCGTCCGCGATACCGGTGAACCCGAGCGTATCGTCGACACACTCGAACACGTACTCGGCCACTGGCACCCCGGCGACAACACCCGAGGCCCTGGCCACGAGGTCGGCATCGGACCTGGAGTCGGCGGGGATGACGGCAGCCGAGGTGATGTCCCCCTCGTCGTTCAGGTCTTCCTCGAGGGCTCGAGCCACGATGGAGGCGTACTGCGCGCGGTCGATCACGACACTCTCACGGCCTCGGCAGCGCCCGGGGCCACCAAGGCCCTCATCGCCTGCTTCGGATCCTCGTCGGGATAGTCGGCCCGGTAGTGGCCCCCGCGCGACTCAGATCGGCGAAGGGCAGCCAGCGCGATCAACATCGCCAGGTCGCTTGCGTTCCTACCGGCGATGGTCCGGCTGAGCACCGGCTCCATCTCGATGATCGAGTTGCGGGCTTCCCAAAGCCCGTCGCCGGTGCGGATCAGGCCCACCCGATCCCACATGACCTGGCGAAGCTCCTCGATCACCGGCCCGGCGACCACCGGGAGGTCGAGCGCCTCCTTGGGCACCTCGACCCCGTCGATCTCCGGGACATGGTGTGCGTCGACATCGAGGGCGACCCGGGCGCCGAACACCAGACCTTCGAGAAGCGAGTTCGACGCCAGTCGGTTGGCCCCGTGCACACCCGTCGAGGCGCACTCACCGACGGCCCACAGACCGGGGACGGAAGTGCGGCCTCGTGTATCGGCATCGATGCCACCCATGTAGTAGTGGGCAGCCGGGGAGACCGGAAGGAGGTCTTCGACCGGGTCGAGCCCAACCGACATGGCATGGGCGGTCACGGTCGGGAATCGCTCGTGGAAGTTGAGGATCGACCGCCCGTCCAAATAGGCCGAGGAACCACGGTCGTACTGCCAGAAGATGGCCCGGGCCACGATGTCTCGAGGGGCCAGCTCGGCCATCGGGTGGTATTGATCCATGAACCGCCGACCCGAGGCATCGACGAGTTTGGCGCCTTCACCACGAAGGGCCTCGGTGAGCAGGGGCATCGGGTCTTTGCCGGCGTTGAGCGCGGTGGGGTGGAACTGGACGAATTCGAGATCGGCGAGACGGGCACCGGCACGCGCCGCGATCATGATCCCCTCGCCGGTGACGCCGGGGGGGTTGGTCGTGCGGGCGTACATCCGCCCGGCCCCGCCCGTGGCCATCACGACTGCCGGAGCCGTGTAGACGACACGCTTCTTGCCCTCGGCGGTCAGCACTCCGGTCACGCGATCGCCGTGACGGGCCAGGTCGACCACCCGACCCTCGACCACCTCGACCGTGGAGGCCGCCGCCACACCCTGGTTGAGGGCGCGCATCACCTCGGCTCCGGTGGCGTCGCCGTCGGCGTGCACGACCCTCCGGGCTTGGTGTCCCCCCTCCCGCCCGAGCAGGAGTGAGCCGTTGTCGTCACGGTCGAACTCGGCGCCCATCGCAACCAGGCGGGAGATCGCCTCGGGCCCACCCATCGTCAGGGCGGCCACGGCCTCGTCTACCGCCAGACCGCCCGAGACGGCGAGCGTGTCGGCGGCATGGGCCTGCGGCGAGTCGTCATCTGCCAGAGCGGCGGCGATGCCTCCCTG
>JBAPYG010000507.1:0-3350 GCA_049284615.1 Acidimicrobiia bacterium | reverse complement strand
ACACCCTGAGCTCGGGCTCTTCGGGGGCCGTCGACGCGAGACGGGCTGCTCCTCGATAGTCGCCCCAGCTCAGGGCCATCTCCGTGGCCACGGCTACGTGTCTTGGATCGGGCTGCAGACCTGTGGCCAGGGCCTTCCTCACGACTGAGGCAACGTCCGCCGCATCGCACCCATCATTCAGATTTCCCAACAGATGCCCGGCACACGATCTCTGGCCGTCGGATGTCAAGGTCTCTCGCGCCACCGAGCCCAGGAGCGGGTGAGCAACCTGAATTCGGCCATCCGCCACTCGGACCAGGCCCTTCGCCCTCAGTCGCTCCACGAGCTCCAGATCTTCGCGGCCCGCGATGATCTGCAGCGACGTCGCCTCGGCGAATGCCACCACGTCGAACAGACGACGCTCCTCCCGATCGAGCCTGGCGAGCCGACGCTCCATCAAGCTCGTCAATCGGTCGGAGCCCGGCTCCACGACGACGCCGGGTGGTCTCTGGCCGGCGGAGGCGCTGCGCAGCTCCTCGGCGATCGTGACCACGTAGAGGGGATAGCCGAGGCTGACCTCTGCGACCTCTGCCGTCAGCTCGTCGGTGACCAGGTCGGGCAGCAAGGTGGCGAGGAGCTCGGCTACGCCGGACTCGTCGAGGGGCCCGATGTCGAGTCGGCAGTCGGGCCAGCGCGCCCAGACAGACGTGATATCGACTGGTATCGACTCCCCGGACGTCAGCGTCATGATGAGGGCGATCTCCGATGACTGAGCCAGGCCGACGACGACGCCGGCGCTGGCATCGTCGATGTTGTGGACGTCGTCCACGACGACGAGGGCCTTGCCAGGCCCATCGATGAGGCTCTCGATCACACGGGCCAGCGTCTCCGACTCGGACGTTGCCGGGGTCACCCGAAGACCCATCGTCACTGCCCCGAACGCCACTTTCTTGAGACCATGAGTCCCCCGCAATTCGAACACTCGTCGACCGCCCTCCGCCCACTGGCTCGCGATCACGTCACATATCGCCGTCTTGCCGACGCCCGGCAGGCCTGCGAGGACGACGACCCCTTTCTCATTCAGGAGGTGCCGGGCGCGGCGCAGCTCGTTGTTTCGCGCGACAAGGCCTGACCCCATGTGCCGACTCTATTGAGGCGGGGCCGGTCGTGTCGGTCCCATTGAGTAGGTCGCGGGGCCGAATGAGTAGGAGTCGGCGCGGCCCCCGGCCATAGAGTCGTGGTGCCAGCCGGCTTGGGGACGTCAGTCGAGGGCGATCTCGTCGCCCTCGACGCTCACCTTGACGCTGTCCCCGTCCCCGAAACGGCCCTCCAGGATCGCCGTGGCGATCGGGTCGGCCAGGTCCTTCTGCAGCACTCGTTTCAGCGGTCGCGCGCCGTACACCGGGTCGTAGCCACGCTCGGCGAGCAGATCGAGAGCGTCGTCTGTGACCGTGAGGTCGATGCCCCGGCCCGCAAGCCGGTCCCGCAACGAGCCCATCTGTATCTCCACGATCTTGCGCAGATCCTCCCGGCTCAGCTTGTCGAAGACGATCACATCGTCGATCCGGTTGAGGAACTCGGGCCGGAACTGGTCGCGGACTGCACCCATGACCCTCTCCTGGACCACTTCCCGTCGAAGATCTGGGTCGATGAACTGCGAGCCCAGGTTGGAGGTCATGATCAGGACGACGTTGGTGAAGTCGACCGTGCGGCCTTGCCCGTCGGTGAGACGGCCATCGTCGAGCAGCTGGAGCAGGACGTTGAAGACCTCGGGGTGAGCCTTCTCGACCTCGTCGAGGAGCACCACCGAGTAGGGCCGGCGACGCACGGCCTCGGTCAGCTGGCCCCCCTCGTCGTAGCCGACGTATCCGGGCGGGGCCCCGATGAGACGGCTCACCGAGTGCTTCTCCATGTACTCCGACATGTCGATGCGGACCATCGATCGCTCATCGTCGAAGAGAAACTCGGCGAGGGCGCGGGCCAGTTCGGTCTTGCCCACTCCAGTCGGGCCGAGGAAGAGGAACGAGCCAACAGGTCGATGCGGGTCCGACAGCCCGGCACGGCTGCGTCGGACGGCGTTGGCGACCGACTCGACCGCCTCGGACTGGCCGACGACACGCTGATGGAGGTGCTCCTCGAGATGGATCAGCTTCTCGGTCTCGCCCTCCATCAGCTTGGACAGCGGTATGCCGGTCCAGCGGGACACGACCTCGGCGACGTCCTCTTCGGAAACCTCCTCGGAGAGCATCGAGCCCTGCTCGTGCAGTCGCTCCAGCTCCCGCTCTTCGTCCCCCAGGTCGGTGGTCAGGTCGTTGATGGTCCCGTAGCGAAGTTGCGCCGCCTTGCCCAGGTCACCGGCCCGCTCGGCGAGATCGGCGTCGTTGCGAGCCTCCTCGATACGACCCTTGAGCTCACGGATTGAGGTGATCGCCTCTTTCTCCAGGTCCCATCGTGCGGTGAGGGCATCGATCTCCTCGGTGAGGTCGGCGATTTCCTGTCTGACCCCGTCGAGACGCTCCATAGAGGTCTTGTCGGACTCCTTCTTGAGGGCTTCCTGTTCGATCTCCAACTGGATACGACGCCGCGTGAGCTCGTCGATCTCCTCGGGCATCGAGTCGATCTCGATGCGAAGACGTGATGCCGACTCGTCGATCAGGTCGATCGCCTTGTCCGGCAGGAACCGCGCCGTGATGTAGCGATCGGAGAGGATCGCGGCAGCCACCAATGCCGAGTCGGTGATCCGAACCCCGTGGTGGACCTCATAACGCTCCTTGAGGCCCCGCAGGATGCCGATCGTCTCCTCCACCGTCGGCGGCTCGACCAGAACCGGCTGGAAGCGGCGCTCTAGAGCCGCGTCCTTCTCGATGTGCTTCCGGTACTCGTCGAGCGTGGTGGCGCCGATGAGACGGAGCTCGCCACGGGCGAGCATTGGTTTGAGCATGTTCGATGCGTCCATCGCACCCTCCGCCGCTCCGGCTCCGACGAGGGTATGAAGCTCGTCCAGGAAGGTTATGACCTCTCCTTCTGACTGCTTGATCTCGTCGAGGACGGCTTTGAGCCGTTCCTCGAACTCCCCGCGGTACTTGGCGCCGGCCAGCATCGACCCCAAGTCGAGAGACACGATGCGCTTGGTCTTCAACCCTTCGGGGACGTCGCCGTCTGCGATTCGTCTCGCCAGCCCCTCGACGATGGCCGTCTTGCCCACCCCGGGCTCACCGATGAGAACCGGATTGTTCTTGGTGCGGCGCGACAGGACCTGGATGACCCGACGGATCTCGTCATCGCGACCGATGACCGGGTCGAGTTTCCCCTGACGGGCCACGGCCGTCAGATCGCGCCCGTATTGCTCGAGCGCGTTCAGCGTCGACTCC
>JBAPYG010000506.1:0-4875 GCA_049284615.1 Acidimicrobiia bacterium | reverse complement strand
GAACCGAGAGCATCCCGAAGATGGCCAATTTCCATCCCTTGACCATCCACATCGCCCACCCCGTGAAGAAGACCAGTACGGGCCACGCCACGTCCTCGGTGAGGAAGTCACGGACCGGGACGATGATCGTGGCCACTATGAAGTCATTGACCGGTCTCGTCACGAAACGAAGATTGTCCCGGATCCACACCACCACCTGATCGATGGCATCGAAGCTGTGGACACTCCAGATGTCGGGGAAATCGACGAGCCCGACCATTCGCCCCATCACGGTGGCGGCGACGAGCCCGCCGAGGGCCAGCCATTGTTGGCGTCGCGAGATACGTTGCAGAGGGTCGAGAACGGCGAAGCTTCGCCAGATCCGCTCCAGCACCATGGCCACGGCGACAATGGCCAGACCGGCGGCGATACCACGACCGGTGCGACGTTGTGACAGGCTCTGAAACACGTTCTCACCGAGCCCGCCTGCACCTATCAGAGCGGCCAGGACGACTATGCCGAGAGCCATCATGATCGTCTGCGCCAAACCGGTGAGGATCGTGGGAAGAGCAATCGGGAGCTGAACCTTGAGGAGTGTCTGTCGTCGGGTGGAGCCCAGCATCTCGGCAGCCTCCACCGTCTGAGACGGCACCTGGCGGATCCCGAGTGAGGTCAACCTGATGACGGGAGCCACGGCATAGATCACGGTGGCGACCGCCGCATTGACGACCCCGACACCGAAGAACCCGATCAACGGGAGGAAGTAGACGAAGGCGGGCACCGTCTGCATCGCGTCGAGAATGGGTCGGCTCACCGTCTCCACACGCGGTTTGAGCGCCGCCCAGACACCGAACGGAAGACCGATGACCACTGCGACGAGTACCGCGGTCGACATCAGGGCCAGCGTCTCCATCGTCGGCTCCCACAGCCCGACCAACCCGGTGTAGAGGAGTGCCCCCGCCGCCACCAGACCCTGTTTCCACATCTTGACACGAGCCGGGATCAGGAAGGCCGCCGCCACCACGACGTACCAGGGGAGCCAGAGGAGCACCGTCTCGAATCCTTCGATGACGAAAGTGAGGCCAGCGGTAAGTGGGGTGAAGACCCCCGTCATGATCGGGTTACTTCTACGGTTCTCCCTGATCCAATCGCCAAAGGCGTCGACCGGGGCGGAGAAGAAGGTGTCGAGCGACGCCGGGAAAGGTCTATCGGCAAAGACCAGCTGGAAGAAGATCACCCCCATCACCAGCACGGCCCAAGGCACCCATCGGCGCACCTCGGTCGTCACAGCCCAACGTTGGATGGTCGGCGCCCCCGCTGCCATCAGTCGAGCACCCGGGCCACCGCGTTCCGGTCGACCACGCCAACAGGCTCGCCTTCCTCGTCGACGACTTCCAGCGGACGCGGATCGGTGAGAAGACCCGGGAGCATCGACTCGACGGTGGCCGAGATCGGGATGGCGCCCCGGGGGGCTTGGCCGTCGACAGGATGCATCACGTCACGCGCGGTGAGGACCTTGGCCTTGGGTATGTCCTTGGTGAACTCACGCACGTAGTCGGTGGCGGGATGTGTGATGAGCTCGGCCGCAGTCCCGATCTGATCGAAAGCGCCGTCTTTCATGATGGCGATGCGGTCACCGAGCTTGATCGCCTCGGCGAAGTCGTGGGTTATGAAGACGATGGTCCGGTGCATCTGCTCTTGGAGCCGGAGCAACTCGTCCTGCATCTCCCTCCTGATCAGCGGGTCCAATGCGGAGAATGGCTCGTCGAAGAAGAGGATCTCCGGATCCACGGCCAGAGCGCGAGCGAGTCCCACCCTCTGCTGCATCCCCCCGGAGAGTTGCTGGGGGTAGTGCGATCCCCAGCCCTCCAGACCGACGACGTCGAGCACTTCCAGAGCCCGGGCGTGGCGCTCGGCCTTGGGGACACCCTGGACCTCGAGTCCGTAAGCCACGTTGTCGAGGACCCTGCGATGGGGCAGGAGCCCGAAGTGCTGGAAGACCATCGACAGCTTCTCCCGACGCACCTGACGCAGTGCCGCATCGTTCATCGCGGTCAGGTCCTGCCCGTCGAGCGTCACCTGACCCCTGGTCGCCTTGATGAGCTGGGCGATACAGCGAACCAGCGTCGACTTGCCCGAGCCGGAGAGACCCATGACGACGAAGGTCTCCCCGACGTCCACATCGAAGGTCACGTCGCGAACTGCGACGGTGCACCCCGTGTCCGTCAAGACGTCCGCCCGGGAAGCACCCCTCGCGGCCATCTCCAGTGCCTGCTCAGGCTTCGCTCCGAAGACCTTCCAGACACCTTCGACTTCGAGGCAGGCGGCTCCCATCGCCGGGTAATCTATCGTTTGGTCGGTGTCCCGGGCGGAGAAGGCCCTCGACCCAACAACTCAAGGAGTGACAATGAAGAGGATTCTCCTCGTACTGGCGGTACTGGCCCTGGTGGTCGCCGCCTGTGGAGACGACACGGGTGGAGGCGACGCGGGTGGAGGCGACGGTGGCGGTACCGAGACGATCACCCTCATCGTCAACCCATGGACCGCCTCCCGGCTCAATGCCGAGGTGGCCAAGAACATCATCGAGTCGGAGCTGGGCAACCCTGTCGAGATAGTCGAGGTGAACGAGAACGACGCCATGTTCACGGGCATGGCCGACGGCACCCTCGATGCCGTCCTCGAGATCTGGCCGTCAGGCATCACCGATGCAGAGAATGCGTACTTCGAAGACGAGTCGGTCGTCAAGATGGGCGAGCTCGGAGCCGTGGGGAAGATCGGTTGGTTCGTTCCCCAGTACGTCATAGACGAGCATCCCGAGTTGGCCACGTGGGAAGGGTTCGAGGACCCCGCTCTCGCCTCACTGTTCGCCACCGCCGAGACGGGTGACCTGGGTCGATTCCTGGGAACGGATCCTTCGTACTCCCAGTTCGACGAGCAGATCATCGACAATCTCGGGCTTCCACTCCAGGTCGTGTTCTCCGGGTCAGAACCGGCGACCGTGGCCGAGGTCGATGCGCGGGTCGCCGCCAACGAGCCGATCGTTCTGTATTGGTGGACTCCTACCGCGGCGGTCGCTGCCTATGACCTGGTCAACGTCACTCTGCCGGAGTACACCGAGGAGTGTGGCGCCAGCGCCGCCGCCGGTGACGGCGGTGTCGATTGTGACTACCCCGAAGATGTGCTGTTCAAAGCCGCCTCCGGGATGCTCCAGGAGAAAGACGCCGCTGTCTTCGCCTTCCTGGAGAACTTCACCATCACCACTGACGACCAGCTGGAGATGCTCCCGTCAGTCGAGATCGATGGTGACGATCCGGCAGACGTTGCCGCGGAATGGGTGAGCAATCACCAGGACACCTGGAGCGCCTGGCTCAACTGATCGACAACAACCGTGGACAGGGGCTCCGCCCGACGGGCCGAGCCCCTGTCTCGCCCGATGCAGGTTCACCCGGCGGCCGTTCGGGCGCCTCGACCCGATGGGCTGCGGCGTCATGGCCCGAAGATCCACAGGTAGCCTCCCCGCAGCCCGTTCGATTGGATTCCAGGTGGAACACATCAAGTCATATGTCAATGGCCGCTACATCGATTCGAGCTCCGCGGTCACCTTCGAGACACTCAACCCGGCAACCGGCGAAGTCCTCGCACTCGTGGAGCAGGCGGGGAGACGCGAGGTCGACCTGGCCGTCGAAGCGGCTCGGAGTGGCTTCGCGACCTGGTCGAGGATGACCGGTGCGGAGAGGGGCCGGATTCTCAACAACGCCGTTCGCATTCTGCGCGATCGAAATGACGAGCTAGCCAGACTCGAGGTCCTCGACACCGGCAAGCCAATTCAGGAGGCGGTCGCGGTCGATGTCGTGTCCGGAGCGGATGCGATCGAGTACTTCGCCGGGATCGCCGCCTCCCTCCACGGGCACCACTATGACCTCGGCACCTCGTTTGCCTATACCCGTCGTGAACCTCTCGGAGTCTGTGCCGGGATAGGAGCCTGGAACTATCCGATCCAGATCGCCTGCTGGAAGTCGGCCCCGGCGCTGGCCTGTGGCAATGCGATGATCTTCAAACCTGCCGAATTGACGCCTCTGACAGCTCTCGAGCTTGCCGAGGTCTATTCGGAGGCGGGTCTGCCCGATGGCGTCTTCAACGTGGTCCAGGGTGACGCGCGCACAGGTGAGCTTCTCACCTCCCATCCCGGCATCGCCAAGATCTCATTGACGGGTGAGGTCGGCACCGGCAAGAAGGTGATGGCTGCCGCGGCCGAGTCGCTCAAACATGTCACGCTCGAGTTGGGCGGCAAATCGCCGTTTATCGTTTTCGACGATGCGGATCTCGACAACGCGGTCGCGGCGGCTCTAATGGCCAACTTCTACACGCAGGGGGAGGTCTGCTCCAACGGCACCAGGGTCTTTGTTCACGAATCGGTTCACGACGACTTCGTCGCCCGGCTCAAGGTGAGAACCGAGAAGATGCGCATCGGCGACCCGCTCGACCCGGACACCCAGGTCGGTGCGCTGATATCCGAAGAGCACATGGAAAAGGTCCTGACGTACATCGAGGCGGGCAAGCGGTCCGGGGCGCGGCTGGTGACGGGTGGCGAGCGGGCGATAACCGGATCGCTGGCCTCGGGCTGGTTCGTCGAGCCCACGATCTTCGATGGCTGCACCGATGACATGGAGATCGTCACGGACGAGATCTTTGGCCCGGTCATGACCGTGCTCGTCTTCACCGATGAGGCGGAAGTCATCGAACGTGCCAACGCGACCAGGTTCGGACTGGCGGCCGGGGTGTTCACCACCGATCTTCAGAGAGCACATCGGGTCGTCGCCGAGCTGGAGGCAGGCACCATCTGGGTGAACAACTACGACCTCACCCCCGTCGAGGTGCCGTTCGGCGGTTACAAGG
>JBAPYG010000505.1:0-15453 GCA_049284615.1 Acidimicrobiia bacterium | reverse complement strand
GCCGGCGTCCGGACGTTGATCCGTGACGTCTCGTTCAGCGTGCAGTCCGGCGACCGAGTGGGGTTGGTGGGACGTAATGGCGCGGGCAAGACGACCCTGATGAGGACGCTCATCGGCCAGCTGGCTCCCGCCGAGGGCACCGTCCTCCGTTCGGGGAACATCGGCTACTTCTCTCAGGAGGCGGCTCTGCCCGACCTGGAGCATCCCGACGCCACGGCCCTGGAGCGAATCTCGATGGCTCGTGAGATCGGGGCCATGCAACGACAGATCGAGCACTCCCGGAAGAGGCTCGAGAATCTCGACGGTGCCGAGCGCGACCGGGGCATCGCCCGATTCTCCCGGCTTCACGATGAGTTCGAGGCCAAGGGTGGCTTCGTGGCCGAGGCCGAAGCCAAGCGGATCGCGTCGAAGCTGGGGATAGGCAACGACGAGTTGACCCAGCCCGTGAAGACCATGTCGGGTGGACAGCGTCGTCGCGTCGAGCTGGCCCGTCTCCTGTTCGCAGAGACCGACGTCATGCTCCTGGACGAGCCGACCAACCACCTCGATCTCGACGCCAAGGCGTGGCTGATCGAGTACCTGAGTACCTACAAGGGCGGCATGCTGGTGGTGTCACACGATCTGCCATTGCTGGATGAGGCCATCACATCCGTGCTGGCCCTCGAGCACGGGGAGATCGAGGCGTACCGTGGGAATTACAGCCACTACCTGGTCGAGCGCGACCTCAGACGGGAGCGCAAGGAGCGGGAGCGGAAGCATCAGGACGAGGCCATCGCCCGTCTCGAGGCGAACATCCGCCGCTTCAAGGGAACCACCGAGAAGATGGCCAAGACTGCCCGCTCCTGGGAGACACGGGTCGAGCGGATGAAGCGCGACCTGGTCGAGGTTCACAAGGGCGGGAAGAAGGTTCGGCTCGCCTTCCCCCAGCCGGAGCGCTCCGGCCGTGTCCCCTTGGTCGCCACCGGGCTGGCCAAGTCGTTCGGTGACAACGTGGTGTTCGTCGACATCGAGTTCGCCGTGGAGCGTGGGGAGCGGATGCTGCTCATCGGTCTCAACGGTGCCGGGAAGACCACCCTGCTCAGAATCCTCGCCGGGGTGGAGACTGCAGACCTCGGAGATGTGTCTCTAGGGCATCAGGCCAGTCTCGGGTACTACGCCCAGGAGCACGAGCAGATACTCTCGGGTGCGAGCGTCTTCGATCACATGCGTGCCGTCGCCGACCTGCCGGACACCACGATCAGGTCGTTGCTCGGGCATTTCCTCCTGGCCGACAAGGTCGACCAGGATGCCGGCACGCTGTCCGGTGGGGAAAAGACCAAGCTCGCCCTGGCGATGCTGGTGGCGGAGCGCCCCAACGTCCTGCTGCTCGACGAGCCGACGAACAACCTCGACCCCCAGGCCAAAGAGGCACTCCTCGATGCCTTGAGTGTCTACGAGGGCACGATCGTCATGGTGTCCCACGACACCGACTTCGTAGCCGAGTTGATGCCCGACCGGGCAGTGCTCATGCCCGACGGGGACATGAAGTTCTTCGACCAGGAGCTACTCGAGCTGGTCGCCCTGGCCTGAGCATCGGCCCGGCAGCAGTCTGATCGCACGATCCGGGTACAATGGGCGTCCCATGCCGGGAACCCCCTCCGTTCGCAACGTGGCTTTGATCGCGCACGTAGATCATGGCAAGACGACACTCGTCGACGCCATGCTCAACGCCGCCGGCGTGTTTGCCGCGCACGAGGCGCCCGTGGACCGGATCATGGACTCGAGCGACCAGGAGAAGGAGCGCGGGATAACCATCCTGGCCAAGGCGGCGTCGATCGAGTGGAAGGACGTGCGCATAAACCTCGTCGACACCCCCGGGCACTCCGACTTCGGCGGCGAGGTCGAGCGTGCGCTGACCATGGTCGACGGAGTGCTTCTCCTCGTCGACGCGGCCGAGGGCCCGATGCCCCAGACCAGGTACGTCCTGTCCAAGGCTCTGGGCCGGGGGCTGCCAGCGGTGGTGGTGATCAACAAGGTCGACCGTGCCGATGCTCGCATCGAGGCGGTGGCGGACGAGGTCTATGAGCTGTTCTTCGACCTCGAGGCCGAAGAGCACCACATCGAGTTCCCGATCATCTCCTCGATCGCACGGCTCGGCAGGGCGATGCGGGGGCTGGGCATTCCGTCGGAGGGCTCGGACCTCTCGCCGATCCTCGATGCCGTCGTCGAGACGATCCCGGCGCCAGCAGGCGATCCCCGTGCGCCGCTGCAGGCGATAGTCACCAACCTCGACGCCTCCGACTACCTGGGCAGGCTCGCCATCGGGCGGGTCGAGCAGGGGACACTGCGGGCGGGGAGCCAGATCGGACTCGCCAGGGCCGATGGCTCGTTGCTCAGGAGGAAGCTGGTGTCTCTGCTCGGCTTCTCCGGTTTGGGGCGGGTGGAAGTAGACGAGCGTTCGGCCGGTGACCTATTCGTCGTTGCCGGGTTCCCCGAGGTCGAGATCGGCGACACCATCACCGACCCCGAGCACCCACGACCACTGCCCCGACTCCAGGTCGACGAGCCGGTGCTGCGGATGACCTTTGGCGTCAACACCTCGCCGATGGCCGGAAGGTCTGGAAAGCTGCTCACGTCGCGTCAGATCCGGGCGCGTCTCGAACGCGAAGCACTGGGAAACGTGTCGATCAAGATCGCCGACACCTCCAGCCCGGACATGATCGAAGTCGCCGGGCGAGGCGAGCTGCAACTGGCAGTGCTGATCGAATCGATGCGACGTGAAGGGTTCGAGCTCCAGGTGAGCCGTCCCGAGGTCATAGTGCGCGAGGTCGACGGTGTGAAGAGCGAGCCCAGGGAGCGTGCCATCGTCGACGTGCCGGACGAGTACGTGGGCACGGTCACCCAGGCCGTCGCCGCCAGACGCGGTCAGGTCGAGGACATGCGGCCCGGCGAGAGGGGCAGGACCATCGTCTCATCGCTGGGCCCGGCGCGCGGGCTCATCGGGTTTCGCTCGGAGTTGATGACCTCGACACGGGGGACGGCCCTCGTGAATCAGCAACACGAGGGTTGGATGCCTTGGGCCGGGGACATGGCCGGACGCAACGGCGGCGCGATGGTCGCCGATCGCTCAGGCTCCGCCACCGGATTCGCCCTCGACAACCTGCAGAATCGCGGCGAGCTGTTCATCGAGCCCGGCGACCCGGTGTACGAGGGGATGGTCATTGGCGAGAATTCTCGTCCCGATGTCATGACCGCCAACCCGGCGAAGGCGAAGCAGCTCACGAATATCCGGGCCGCCGGGTCGGATGAGGCGGTCAAGCTGAAGCCGGCCCGCCGTCTCGGCCTGGAGACGGCCATCGAGTGGATCGAGGACGATGAGCTGGTCGAGGTCACCCCGGACGCCATAAGGGTTCGCAAGCGTCATCTCAGCGAGGCCGAGCGAAGACGGCACAACAAGGGCTGAGTCGCGGCCCGCGGTGTAGCTTCTCGCCGTGGCTTGGGACTCCGGCTCGGCATACGAGGTGTTCATGGGCCGTTGGAGCCGTCAAATCGCCTCGATCTTCGTCGCCGCGCTGGGGGCGGATCCCGGTCTCCGATGGCTCGACGTCGGCTGTGGCACCGGTGCCCTGACCCAGGCGATCGTCGATCTGGCCGGGCCCATCACGGTCGACGGAGTCGATGCCTCCCCGGGATTCTTGGAGGAGGCCCGTCGGTCCGAGCTGGGGCCGGCCACATTCCACATCGCCAGCGGTGACGAGCTCCCTTTCCCGAGCTCGACCTTCGACTTCGTAGTGAGCGGGCTCGCCCTCAACTTCATGCCCGACCCCGCCCGAGCCCTCCTGGAATGGGCGCGTGTCGCCCGCCCCGGGGGCCGGGTTGCCGTGTACGTCTGGGACTACGCCGGGCGGATGGGTTTTCTGCGGCAGTTCTGGGACACCGTGGCCGGACTGGATCCGATCGGCGCACGAGAGGATCAGGCCGAGCGGTTCAGCATCTGCCGTCCCGACGTCCTGGCCTCTGCATTCGTGGCGGCGGGTCTGAGCGATGTCGATGTGTCCTCGATCGAGATCTCGACCCACTTCACGAGTTTCGACGACTACTGGCAACCATTCCTCGCCGGCGTGGGCCCCGCCGGTGCGTACACGACCGGCCTCACCGTCGCGGAGCAGGCCCGCCTCGCCTCGGCCCTGGAAGACGCTCTGCCCTTCGGTGAAGACGGGTCGATCGATCTGCCGGCGCGCGCCTGGACTGCGGGCGGGACCGTCTGAGTCAGCCGTCGACGCGCACCTCGAAGCCCTCATCGACCAGCGCCATGGTCAGCGCATCCCGGCCCTCGCCCCTCACAGAGATGGTCAGGATGCCCCCACCACCATGCTCACCGTGACGCAACTGAAAGTCGCGCACATCGACCCGACTCTGCTCGAGGGCGTGGCCGACCTTGGCGATCTCACCCGGGCGGTCCAGCAACACCACCCTGACCTGGACGTTGTGCTCGCCGAGGCCGAGACGTGCCCGTCTGGCCGCCTCCAGGCCAGATGCGAGGCCGTCACCATCGGCCACGACCTCCTTCCATTCTCCGAGAGCATCTCGAAGCTCGTCTATAGATGCTCCGACCTGCCCCGAGTTCGCCTTGAGCACCTGGCTCCACCAGTGACTGTCGCCGGCCGCGATGCGAGTGAGGTCCCTGAACCCGCCACCGGCCAGCCCGAGCGCCATCGGGTCCGATTGGGTCAGATTCATCAGGACCGCGGCCAGCAAATGGGGGAGATGGCTCACCCGGGCCACCGCCGCATCGTGCTCGGCCGCAGTCATGACGATCGGGTTGGCCCCGAGCGAGCCCACCAATTCCTCCATCGTGCCCAGATCGGCCGGGGTGGCGCCATCGGACGTCAGGACCCAGGTCGCCCCACGGAAGAGGGAGGACGATGCGAGAGCCGGGCCGGTCGTCTCCCCACCTGCCATCGGATGCCCTCCGACGAAGTGGGGGAGGTGCGAGGCCGCCGCCACGACGGGGCCTTTCACGCCTGCGATATCAGTGACGAGGACCTCGGCCCTCATGGTCTCGAGAGTGGACACCACCGCGTCGGGGGGAGCCGCCAGGACGACCAGGTCTGCTCCGTCGGTCGAGAGCTCGGGGAGCTTGGTCCCGACCGCACCCCGCGCCGCAGCTTCGCTGAGCACCTTCTCGTTGGGATCCCATCCGGCCACGGACCAGCCCTGCGATCTCAAGGCCAACCCGACAGAAGCCCCGAGCAGACCCGTTCCGAGGACGACGGCATGACGTGTAGACATGAGCAGGCGACGATAGGCGTCTTGACGAACCAGCCGTTTGCGGCAACAATCGACAGCCAATGAGCCGCTACTCGACAGCCATCCGGGACACCCGGTCCTTCGGCTTCTTTACGCGCGGCTATTTCGGCGCTTAGCGCCGCACCACACCACCCCCGCTTTTCTGTATCTGCCCGACCGCTCCACGAGCGTCACCCCCCATTGGAGAACCCGATGCACGGCATCCTCGACTCATCCCCATCTGAGACCCCCGAAAACCAACACGACCAACTCGATGCCCTGCGCGGCGACGTCGACCGGATCGATGACGGCATCCTCGAGCTTCTCTCGAAGCGAAGGGAAGTCGCCCGTCGGATCGCCGCCGAGAAGCGCAAGGCCGAGCGGCCGTTTCGCGACGACTCCCGTGAGGAGCAACTCTTGATCGAGCGTCTCGCCTCGGCGGGCAAGTACGACCTCGAGCCCGATCTCGTTTCGCGGGTCTGGGAGCAGATCATGGCCGACTCCCTGCGGGTTCAGTTCGATTACATCCAGAGCAGCGTGAATGGCCGCCGTGACTCGATCAGCATCGCCATACAGGGGGTGGAGGGAGCGAACAGCCACCGAGCGGCGGTTGCCCTCACACCGGACATGAAGGTGCGGGAGTTCGTCGCTTGCACCCGGTTCGGCGATGCGGTCGATGCCGTGGAGGACGGGCGCGCCAACATCGCTGTACTTCCCATCGAGAACACCACATCCGGTGCCATCGCCGAGGTCTACGACCTCCTTCTCGACGCCAAGCTGTCCATCGTCGGCGAGGTCAAGTTGAAGGTGACCCACTGCCTCGTCGGCGTCAAAGGCGCGTCTCTCGGGGATCTCAAGACCATCCACGGGCATCCCCAGGCTGTGGCGCAGTCGACCGACTACCTGGCCGGCCTTCCCGAGGTCGAGGTGATCTTCGCCACGGACACGGCTCTCTCTGCTCGTCGGATCGCCGAGATCGACAATCCCGCCGTGGCCGCCATCGCCAGCGAAGAGGCCGCCGAGATCTACGGCCTCGACGTGCTGGTGTCCGGGATCAACAATCGTGTGGCGAACTACACCCGCTTCGTGGCGGTGGCCGCGGCCCCGGTGACGGTAGACCCACAGGTGCCGTCGAAGACTTCCCTGGTGTTGTCGGTCAGCAACGAGGCCGGGGCCTTGGCCGGAGTGCTCAACGCCTTCAAGGCCGAAGGGATCCCACTCGTCAAGCTCGAATCGCGGCCCACCGTGAACAATGCGTGGCAGGAGATGTTCTATATGGACTTCGAAGGCAGCGTTGGGGACCAGCGAGTCCAGCGTGTGCTCGAGGACGTTCGCAAGCACACCATGTACCTGCGGGTCCTGGGTACCTATCCCTCCCGCGACTTGCGCCCGCATCGTCGACCCGGACCGGAGCCCGAGCGTGTCATCAGCGTCTCCACGCCCGGCCCGAAGCCGGCACAGGACGCCAATGGCGACGGGCCCCGGCTCGCCAGCCGGAGAGATGAGGTCAGCGAGACCGTCATCGACATCAACGGTGTCATGATCGGCGGCGAGGACCTGGTGATGATCGCCGGTCCCTGTGCCGTCGAATCCATAGACCAGGTGATGAAGACGGCGAAGGCCGTCAAGGAGTCCGGGGGCAAGCTGTTACGGGGTGGGTGCTTCAAGCCACGGACCTCGCCGTACAGCTTCCAGGGGCTTGGATGGGAAGGCCTCGACATGCTGGCCGAGGCCGGCCGCGTCTATGGGCTCCCCATCGTCACGGAGGTGCCGGCGCCGGAGCACGTGGAGAAGATGGTGGAGAAGACCGACGTCCTCCAGATCGGCGCTCGCAACATGCAGAACTTCGCGCTGCTCACCGAGGTGGGGCGGGCCAACCGGCCCGTCGTGCTCAAACGGGGCATGAGTGCATCGATCGACGAGCTCCTCCAGGCGGCGGAGTACATCCTCGCCGGTGGCAATCAGCGGGTGATCCTGTGTGAGAGGGGGATAAGGACCTTCGAGACGTCCTCCCGGAACACTCTCGACGTGACCGCCGTCCCCGTCCTGCGGAGGCGGACCCATCTCCCGGTGATCGTCGACCCCTCGCACGCGGCCGGCGACCGAGAGCTGGTGGCACCATTGGCCCTGGCCAGCGCCGCCATCGGCGCCCATGGTCTGATGGTCGAGATCCACCCGGACCCCGCCACCGCCCTCAGCGATGGCCCCCAGGCACTGACCCTCGAGGACTTCGACAACCTGATGACTGCTTTGGCCCACCGAGGAGGCGGCCCGGCCCCTATCTAGACAAACGAACGTTCGTTTGTTTAGACTGTGCCCATGACACGCGAGGAGAAGTTCCAGGAGATCGTCGACGCCGAGGCCAAGATCGAGCCCAGCGACTGGATGCCCGACGGTTACCGAAAGACGCTGATCCGTCAGATCGCCCAGCATGCCCATTCCGAGATCATCGGGATGCAGCCGGAGGGGAACTGGATCAGCCGCGCTCCCAGTCTCCATCGCAAGGCGATCCTCATGGCCAAGGTCCAGGACGAGGCGGGTCACGGGCTCTATCTCTATTCCGCCGCCGAGACGCTGGGTATTCGGCGTGACGAGATGCAGGAGCTGCTCCACATGGGCAAGCACAAGTACTCGTCGATCTTCAACTACCCCACCCTGACATGGGCCGACATGGGAGCAATCGGTTGGCTCGTGGACGGCGCCGCCATCACCAATCAGGTGATGCTGACCCGATGCTCCTATGGCCCTTATTCCCGGGCCATGGTGCGCATATGCAAGGAAGAGTCGTTCCACCAACGGCAGGGATACGAATCCCTGCTCCGCCTTTGCAATGGCACACCCGAGCAGAAGGCCATGGCCCAGGACGCCCTGGACCGCTGGTGGTGGCCGTCGTTGATGATGTTCGGCCCCATCGACTCCGATTCGACGCATTCCGAGCAGTCGATGAACTGGAAGATAAAGCGCGTCTCCAACGACGACCTCCGACAGCAGTTCGTCGATATGACGGTTCCCCAGGCCGACTATCTCGGTCTGACGATCCCCGACCCCCATCTCCGATGGAATGAGGAGCGGGGCCACTACGACTTTGGCGAGATCGACTGGGACGAGTTCTGGAGGGTCGTCAAGGGCGACGGCCCGATGAGCCGCGACCGGGTCGCCCACAAGAAGAAGGCATGGGACGACGGCGCATGGGTCAGGGAGGCCGCCACCGCACATGCGGCCAAGCAGGCGAGGACCGCGGCGTGACCTACGACGTCCCCATCGCCCCAGGAGAGAGTGCGGAGCTCGAGGAGACCGTCGAAGGCTCGGGTGAGGGATGGCCGATGTGGGAGGTCTTCGTCCGGGCCCGTCGTGGCATATCCCATGTCCACATCGGCAGTCTCCATGCCCCGGATGATCGAACCGCGCTCCAGAACGCACGCGATGTCTACACCCGACGGGGCGAGGGCGTGAGCGTCTGGGTGGTGCCCTCGACCGAGATCTCTGCCTTCGAGCCCGACGCCGCCGCCGAGTACGTGGAGGCGAACGAGAAGGTCTATCGGCTGGCCACCACCTATGAGATTCCAGACGAAGTGGGCCAGATGTGAGCGATTGGGTGATCTCCGGAGCCCCCCAGGGCATGCCCGACGTCGACCTGGAGTCACCGGTGCGAGATCTCGTGGCCCATGGTGATGACAACCTGATCCTGTCACAGCGTCTCGGGGAGTGGATCTCCAATGCCCCCGACCTGGAGCTGGACATCGCACTGGGCAACATCGCACTCGACCACCTCGGCGTGGCACGGGCCCTCTACACACGTGCGGGTGAGCTCGAAGGCGCGGGGAGGGCAGAGGACGATTTCGCCATGCGACGAACCGAGCGGCAGTTCCTGAACGTCTTGCTGGTGGAGCAGCCCAATGGTGACTTCGCCGCCACCATCGTCCGTCAGTACTTCTTCGACGTCTATCAGTCGTTGCTCTGGCCCGAGCTCGCTCGGTCGGAGGACGACGTCGTGGCCGGCATCGCAGGTCGAGCAGCCAAGGAGAACGCCTATCACCTCGAGTTCTCCCACAGCTGGCTCCGACGACTCGGTGACGGGACCGAAGAGTCGCATCGTCGCATGCAGGCGGCGATCGACGACCTGTGGCGATTCACGGCTGAGCTCGCCACGGACGCCTGGACATCGATGGTGATGCCGAGCCTGGCCGCAGCGGGTCTCGTCGTCCCGGATGACTCCTATCAGCGGACGGGAGGCCGTGATGGGTTCCACACCGAGCATCTCGGGTTCATCGTCGCCGAGATGCAATGGATGGATCGCACCTATCCGGGGCTGAAGTGGTGAGCCTCGCCACTGATGTCAGGCATGTGGTCTCCCAGGTGGTCGATCCTGAGATCCCGGTGCTGACCATCGAGGACCTGGGCGTCCTTCGCTCGGTCGAGGAAGAGGCCGGGACCGCCGTGGTCACGATCACGCCGACCTACTCGGGCTGCCCGGCAATGCGTCAGATCGAGGACGACATCGCCTCGGCGTTGCTCCGGGCTGGAGTCTCCGACTTCGAGATCCGCGTCAGTCACAACCCGCCGTGGTCCACCGGGTGGCTCTCCGACGAAGCGCGCCGCAAGTTGAGGGAGTTCGGGATCGCACCGCCGACTCCTGTCGAGGACGTCCTCTGCCCCAGATGCTCGGCCCCAGGCCCCCGCACCATCGCCAGATTCGGGTCCACCGCATGCAAGGCCCTCATGGTATGCGCCTCGTGTGGTGAGCCGTTCGACTACTTCAAGCAATTCTGATGAGCGACCTGGCATTCCACGAGCTCACGGTCACCGAGGTAGCTCGATTGACCGACGACGCGGTCACGGTGACCTTCGACGTTCCTGGTGAGATCGCTCATCGTTTCGAATACCTACCCGGCCAGCACGTGACAGTTCGCGCCGAGATCGGCGGCGAAGACGTCCGTCGCTCATACTCGATCTGCGCCCCGGCCGGGTCGGGCAAGCTGCGGGTGGGCATCAAGCGGCTGCGCGGGGGCGCGTTCAGCTCGTTTGCTTGTGGTGACCTGCGAGCGGGCGACACCCTGGAGGTGATGTCACCCGTTGGCGAATTCACGATCGACATCGACCCAAGCCGGGCCCGTAAGGCGGTGGCGATCGTGGCCGGGTCAGGGATCACACCGGTTCTCAGCCTGATCTCGACTTCGTTGGAGATGGAGCCAGGCTCGAGCTGGACGCTGGTCTACGGGAATCGCACTGCGAACTCGGTGATGTTCCTCGACGAGCTCGAAGGTCTCAAAGACCGCTATCACCCACGTTTCCAGCTCCTTCACATCCTGAGTCGTGAGGGGTCGGATGTGCCGTTGCTCTCGGGTCGCATCGACGCCGAGAAGATTCGCACGATCCACGATCATCTCCTCGGGTCGACACCGGTGGACGGGTGGTACCTGTGCGGACCTCATGACCTGGTGATGATGGCGCAGGCCACACTCGAGGATCTCGGAGTCGACCGAGACCGGATTCACGACGAGCTCTTCTTCGCCGGCCCGGTCGATCCGGCAGCCCTTCCCCCGGAGCCTCCGGTCGGTGAGGGCAGCGTCGATCTGACGGTGATCCTGGACGGGCGCGCCGTCGACACCAGGATGACACCGGACACGTCGATCCTCGACGCCGCCCTGCGGGTTCGCACCGAGTTGCCGTTTTCCTGCAAGGGCGGGATGTGCGCCACCTGCAAGGGCAGGATCGAAGAGGGTGAAGTTCGCATGGACAAGAACTACGCCCTGGTCGACTCGGAGGTCGAAGCGGGATTCGTGCTCACCTGCCAGGCACACCCACTGACCGACAAGGTCGTCGTCCGCTACGACCACCGCTGATGGTCACGACGAGAAACACCCGTGACGACGTGGTTCGGGCCGCCGGGCGGCTATTCGCCGAGCGTGGCTATCACGGGACCTCCATGCGCGACCTGGGCCGGGAGCTGGGGCTCCTCGGATCCTCGCTCTACTCCCACGTCTCTTCGAAGCAGGATCTCTTGGTCGAGGTCGTGGAGGAGGGTGCCCGTCTCTTCGAAGAGTCGGCGGATCGCGCCCGGGCAATGGAAGGGTCGGCTCGAGACCGTCTTCGGGCGTTGATCTCGGGCCACGTCGATATCGTGGTCGACAACATCGAAGTCGCCCGGACTTTCCTCAACGAGGCGAAGATGCTCGACACCGGTCCCCGGTCACGAATCGTGGCCGCGCGCGATCATTACGAGGGAACTTTCCGTTCGGTCATCCGTGAGGGCGTCGACGAGGGGTCGATCCGTGGGGACCTCGACCCCAAGACGACGTCGATCTTCATCCTCTCGATTCTCAACGCAGTCGAGCGTTGGTATGACCCGCGGGGCCGGCTCGATCGAGATGCGCTCGTCGACCGGCTCACCGTCTTCGTCGAGGCGGCAATCAGCCGTTGAGCTGAGACCGGGCCAAGAAGGCAGACGACCCCGGCGTGTATCCTGTCGCGGTTGATGGGGAGTGACACTCTCGTCGAGAGAGAGCAGCAGCTGCATGCTCTCAGAGAGGTGTTGGCCGAGCCGTCGCGGTCGGGGAGCGTGATTCTGGTCTCCGGGGAGGCCGGGTTTGGCAAGACATCTCTCGTCAACGCCGCCCTCGATGACCTCGACCATCGTCACCGTGTGTTGAGGATGGCAAGTGAGCCGATCGGCATCCCGGCCGCCTTCGCCCCACTCTTCGACATGATCACCGAGCTACCCGAGGAGCTTCAGGGCGACATTCGCTCCGGCTCGGGCCGAATGCCCGTGTACGCGGGGATGCTCGACCTCCTCAAGAACGACCGCATCGTGCTGGTCATGGAAGACACACACTGGGCGGACGAGGCCAGCCTGGGCCTGGCCCGTTATCTGGGGCGCAGGATCTCGGCCACGGACAGTGTCCTCGTGCTGACTTTCCGATCAGAAGAGCTCGACTTGAACCCGCCCCTGCGTCTCGTCGTCGCCGACCTCGGGCCGATGGCGGTGCGTGTCGAGCTACCTGCCCTCACCGAGGGCGGAGTCGAGGAGATGGCGGCAGGGAGAGACCTGGACACCCGAGCCATATACGAAGCGACTCTCGGCAACCCGTTCTACGTGGAGGAGGTCTTGAGGTACCCGGGTGTGGAATTGCCGCCCACGGTTCAGAACGCCGTCCTGGCGAATGCGGGCCTGCTGCCTCCCGAGACATTGGACTTCCTGCGTTTGGTGGCTCTGAGCCCGGATGGGCTGACGCTGGAGAGTCTGGAGGAATTGGGCGACGGTCACGGAGAACACGGCGACCTGGCATTGCAGCGAAGACTCCTCTCGGCTGCCGGCGGTCGCATCGCGTGCCGGCATGAGCTGGTCCGCCAGAGCCTCGTGCAGGGCATGCCGCCCGCCACCCGCAGACGACTACACCGAAGACTGCTGGATCATCTCGAGTTCCGGTCGACCGATTCGCCCGACATCGCCAGGTTGGCCTATCACAGCATCGGTGCCGAAGACCACGAGAAGTCGGCCGACTACTCACTCCGGGCCGGGCGTGGTGCAGCGCGAGCCGGTGCGCACCGCCAGGCCGCGTTCCATCTCGCCAACGCCCTCGAACACGACGGGACGATGGATGGCCGTGAGCAATGGGACGCTCTGCTCGAGGCGGCTCTGGAGCACAACATGATCAACGCCTTCGACACGGCGCGTGACCTGAGTTTGCGGCGGTTGGGTCTGGCCGTGTCGGCGACGGAAAGCGCGGCCGCCCGGGCCTGGGTCGCGTTCTTCGAGGCGAGGCGAAACGACTTGCCTGCGGCGAGCTCCTACGGCCACGAGGCAGTCGAGGGGCTCGGGACCGAGCCCTCCGAGGAGTTGGCCATCGCCCTCGCGGTGCTGGCATGGGTTTCTGAGGTAGAGGGCGATTGGGAGCGAGCCGTCTCCCTCGGCGACGAGGCAATTGACGTGGCGAGAGCCGCCGGAGCGGTGGGCGTGGAGGTATATGCCGCGACCACGGCCGGCACGGCTAGGTGGCTACTCGGGGAAGGGGCCGGCTTCGATCAGGTAGAGCGGGCCGCGGCCCTCGGGCTCGAGTGTGACGCCGGCGAGTTCGCGGCCAAGGCGCTGAACAATCTCGGGGTGATGTGCCTGGCCAGGGGTGGAATCGAGGATGGTAGACGGTGGTTCGATCAGCTGCTCGAATACACGACCACCCACGAGCTCGACGCGTGGTACATAGCCGCCGCAACCACGATGTCCTGGATCAACGTCATATCCGGTCGCTGGGATGACGCCGACCGCGATCTGGAGGCGGTTGCCGGCCAGAAGACCTGTGTCCAGACCGAGATCGAGGCGCTGATCGTGTCGGCCACCCTGAGACTGCGTCGCGATGATCCTGGCGCACGGGAGCAGACAGAAGCGGCGCTGGCGCGCCTGGTCAGCTTCGACGACCACACCCTCCAGGTGATGGGTTGTGCCCTGGCCATGGAGGCGGTCTGGACGGGCGTGATCCCGGCCGAGCGTGTCGAGCCCCTCTACGACGGGTTGGTGTCGTCCTCTGTGCTGGCCAGAGACGTCGCCGGGCGCGCCAGTCTCTCGTTCTGGGCCAGCCGGCTGGGGCTGCAACATCCACCGGGCCCGATCGAAGGTCCTGCGGGCCTCGAGATGCGCGGCGAGATCGTGGCGGCAGCTCATGGCTGGGAGCGCATAGGTCTCCCGCTGGAGCGAGCGGTGACCCTTGCCTTGGTGCCCGGAGCCGACCTCGACGCGCTGTTCGCAGACCTGAGGGATCTGGGAGCCGACGGAACGGCACGCGGGCTCCGGCGGGAGCTGCAGAGACGTGGGATCAGGGGGGTCCCGCGGGGCGAGCGCAGATCCACGAGGAAACACCCCGGTGGCCTCACGAACCGGGAGTCAGAGGTTCTCGAGTTGGTGGCGCGCGGGCTCACCAACTCGGAGATCGCCGGCGAGCTCTACATATCCGAGAAGACTGCGGGGCATCACGTCTCATCGGTTCTGACGAAGCTCAACGTCTCGAATCGCGGCCAGGCAGCAGCGATGGCGGTCGCCAACGACTGGGTTGGGGTCACATCCCAAAGGTAGGGACTTCGCCCGATGTGTCGCGGGGCCTCACGACATACGTTCTCTCCATGAGAAGTCCGGATTGCCCCGTTACATAGTCGAGCGAACGTTCCCCGATGGGCTCGAGGTCCCGGACGGCCCCGACGGGCGCTCGCTCCTGGCTTCGATCGTGTCCTGTAACTCGGATCGCGGCGTGACGTGGGTTCATTCCTATGTGTCGCTCGATCGGGGTTTCACCTACTGCGTCTACGACGCGCCCTCCCCGGAATCCGTTCGCAGGACCGCCCGCAGCAATGATCTACCCGTCGATCGCATCATCGAGGTCTCGGTCCTCGACCCCTACGCATTCCACGTCTCCTGAAGGGCCACCCGGTCATCCGCGCGCCGGCCCGCTCAGGGCCATCCCTGGTGGTGTGCACGGAGCTCGCGAACTCCCTGCACAGTCGTCGGCCCCCAGGTGCGGGTGGGAACCGGGTGCTCGGCCCGCGCCAGCTCCAGGTCGGAGCGGCTGAAACCGACCGGCTCGGTGATCGGGTCGATGCCATACAACGCCGCGGCGTTCCAACCCAGGATCTTGGCTTTGGCTCCCCGGGTGAGCTCCGGGTAACCGAAACGGGTCTGCATCTCGTCGGGGATTCGAAAGGCGCGGAACGCCTCGATCTGACCCTGGGGCGAACCGTAGAAGATGGAGTCGGTGCCCCACAGGATACGGTCTTCGCCAAATGTGGACAGGAGCTTGCCGATCACGTGCGCCGCTTCATCGGGTCGACGGAGCAGATGCCACCAGGTCGACCCCAGCTCGGCGTAGACATTCTCCCCCGGCCCGATTCCGGCTCGTCGCACCGAGGTGATGAGCCGGTTCACGCCGACATCTGCCGTTGCCCGCGTGTAGGGCCCCTCCCGCCGCTCGACCTCGAAGCCCGAGTGGTAGACCACGAAGGCGACACCGGGGTGGGATCGGGCCGCCGGCCCTATGTCCTCCGGCGACCCGTATCTCGCCTGGTCGGCGAGGCCCTTGTGGACGAAGAGGATGGGAGTGCCGATTTTGGCCAGGTGCTCCAGGAATCGGTCACCAACCTGAGCCAGGTCGGGGTCGTGGTCATCGAGCCACCAGTGGGTGTCTTCCGGGAAGTGGGTGAAGG
>JBAPYG010000504.1:0-2764 GCA_049284615.1 Acidimicrobiia bacterium | reverse complement strand
AGAGATGCCACCGACGGAGATCCCGCCCGGTCTCGATGACGACGGCCTCACCGAATTCCTCTCGGCCACCTCACAGGGGATGGCCTACTCGGAGCGCCGATTCACAGATGCGATCGACTTCCTGGCTGACGGGATGTCGGCCGTTCACGAGAGCCGGAACCGGGATCGTCTCGCCCTCGAGCTGATGGTGCTCTCCGGTCTGGTCAGCGACGTCGACGCACTCCTCGGTGCGGCCAAGGCAGTCAGCGCCAACGCCGACCCCAACACGAGACTGCTAGGTCTCTCCGCCACCCAGCTCGCCGAGGCGCTCACGTTGACGACGGCGTCCTCGTGGGAGACCCAGGACGCGGCTCGCGATGTCTTGTCCAATGCGGAAGTGGCTGACCATCTCCGTGAGCAGATGGCGATGGCGAGGGTCATGGTCACGCTGGCAGAGGGCAGGCTCGCCGAGGCTCGTTCGTCGATACGCGAGTACCCGGACAAGACATTGGCCGGCTCGTGGCTCACGATCGAGGCCGTGCTTGCGGAGGCTTGGTTGACAATCGCCGGAGCCGAAGACGTGGCCTCGGCCGCCGTTGCGGCCCTCCAGCAGTTCGACCCCCTGGCCAACCTGGCCCAAGCGCGCATCGTGCTCGACCTACGGCGTGCCCAGCGCGGTGGCCCCGTCGGACCGGGTGAGAGCTCCGATCACGAGCCCGGTGTCGCGGTCATCGACCAGATCATGAACCGGAGAGTCGAAGCCTGGCTGGCCTGGGCGCAGGGCGACCCGACCGCAGGCAAGCAAATGGCCGAGGTGGGACGCGAGGCCATCGGCATGGGTCATCGCTTCTGGGGCTTGCTGGCCCTCATCGATGCCGTCCGTCTCGGCCTTGGAGACGACGTGGCCCTCGATATCGATCATCTCGTGCTCACGAGGGGTGCCGGTCTTGCGGTTCTGGCCGGGCGCCATGCCCGAGCTGGCACCGCCGACGAGCTGTGGAACGTGGCACGATCGTGGTGGGATGCGGGCGCGCCCGTGTTCGCGCTGGAGGCTGCGATGCGGGGCGGCACCGTGGCGGGGCCGATCCCATCGTTGGGGGCCCACCTCATGGCTGCCGCCGGAGTCGAGCCCCTCGTGGGAGACCTGGGTGACCTCCCCTGCCCGATCTCGGCGCGGCAGTTGCAGATCGTGGGAAGAGTGTTGGGTGGTGATTCGAACGAGGACGTCGCCGAGAGGCTGTTCCTCTCCCGACGCACGGTGGAGAATCACCTGCACCGGATCTATGGGGTTCTCGGATTGAGCGACGGCCGTGACGAGCTCAAGAGCCTGTTTGGCTGGATCGTCGCACCGTCGACCCATGATCCCGGAGACGCCCTGCCGAGCGCCGGAGCGTCAGAATGAGTAGGCCCCCAAAGTGTTTGAGTACCCCGACCCGAGCCTGTTCGCTTAGGTTCCGTTCCAACGGTTGGGCGGGAGATCGTATCTCAGCGCCGCAAAGACCCTCCTGATGATGGGTCGGCATGCCGACCGAAGCTGTTCGAAGAGCGTTAGGAGTTGGACATGAGTTGGCCGCGTACCCGGTACGTCACGGTTCTAGGAGCGTTGTCGTTGGTCCTGGCGGCATGTGGTGGCGGTGGTGACGGCTCGTCGCCTTCCACTGCCGATGGGGATTCGAGCTCCGGGACGACCGCTGCCGAGTCGGGCGGAGACGGGGCAGGCGCTGCCGGGACAGAGGATGCTGGCACCGACTCCGGATCATCACAGGCCGGCGAGATGTCGGCCACGATCACCGTGGATGGCGAGGCCCAGGAATATGCCGTCGACGACGTGGTCTTCTCCAACGTCGAGGGTATGGACGACCTGACTTTCGAGCGCTGCAACCCCGACTTCTTCGGCTCGGGGCGGTTCTACGCCATCGGCTACGCCGTCGATGGCAACGGGGAAGTGATCGTCGGCGACGATGGCGGGCCGGCCGGAACCTTCACCATGGACCTGCCACCGGACGACTGGGAGGCGACGCAGCGCGACGCACCCGAGTTCGAGATCCAGATCAATGACCTCGACATCGAGATCGCCACGCCGGAAGAGGCGGCCGGCGGAACCATGTCGTGGACTGTCGACGACACGACTGCTTCGGGTCAGGCCGTGTTCGTGGACTTCGATAACACCTACAACGTCGAATTCGAGCTCGTGTGCGAAGGCGGTCCGACCGTCGATGCGGGCGACTTGCCCACCGACGATGGCGGCAGCACTGACAGTGACGGCGGTGGGGGGTTCCCCTTGAGTGGAGCCGGCGTCGGCTCCTTCACCGCCGACGGCGAGTCGTTCGACGGCGTTGACGTCTACAGCTGTGAGCCATTCTCCTTCGGCTCCGATCCCGACCCGAGAGACCTCTCGCTCCTGGCCTACCTCGGCGGGAGCTCCGGTCTCGAGGTGGAGATCAGCCACAGCGCCGGCTTCGACCTCTCCGATGGCAGCCAGTTCGAGCAGATCAACCTGAATATCTTCCACTCCCGCCAGGGAGACAGTGGTCTCGAGCAGTTCGAGGGCAGTGCCGTCAACGACGCCAGCGGCGATTGGTTCATCCAGGATCCGGATACGTTCGAGCAGATCCCGCTCGACGCGCCTCCCGTCGTCATCGATGGCGACCGGGTCACCGGGGCGCTGGCCGGCCTCATCCAAACCTGGCCCGACGAGGGGGCCGCGACTGTGGATGTGACATTCGACTTCGAGGTCCCGACCGAAGTCAACGAGGAGTGCTGAGCCACCGGGCAGGGGTGAGCC
>JBAPYG010000503.1:0-2877 GCA_049284615.1 Acidimicrobiia bacterium | reverse complement strand
GAACAAGGACTCGAGCTCGAGCTCACCGAGAGATCCCGCCGCTCCTCTCAGCAGCTCGACGGCCTCGGCTCGCGACTCGGCGTCATCCGCCTCGGCGGCCAGCTCGAGCAGCACCTCGGCGTCTTCGATCTGGGACGCCAACCCGTCGACCTTGTCGAACAGGGACTCGTAGCGGGCGAGACGCTGGCTGATGATCCGAGCCTCGTTCGGGTCGTCCCAGAGATCGGGCTCGGAGGCTTTCTCACGGAGACCCTCTAACTCCTCGGCCTTGCCCTCGAGGTCGAGGAACACGCGGGCGTCATCGAGACGGGTGCGCTGCTCGGCGGCGAAGGCGGTGGGGTCGGTGATCTCCACGGGCGACTCAGCATATGACAGAGCGCGTCGCTGCGGACAACCGAGAGCCGCCGGTGCAGGTCAGACGGCGCCGTGACAGCGCTTGTATTTCTTGCCGCTGCCGCACGGACACGGGTCGTTGCGTCCGACCTTTTCGGAGGTGACCGGCTCCTTGGACGCTCTCCCGCCCGTCGGGTTGGCCTGGACCCGCTGCGGCTCGGTCTTCGGCTGTGCGACCTCGACGTTGAAGAGATAGCGGACCGCATCGCGTTTCACGGTGTCCACGGTGTCCATGAACATGTCGTACCCCTCCCTCTGATACTCGGTGAGAGGGTCGCGCTGGCCCATGGCCCGAAGTCCGATCCCGGCTCGCAGATAGTCCATCTCGGACAGGTGCTCACGCCACTTATTGTCGATCACCGAGAGCATCACCGACTTCTCGACACGCTCGAGGACGTCCGAGCCCAACTCCCGCTCGCGCTCCTCGTAACGCGTCAGGGCCGCATCCACGGCGAAATCGGCCACTTGCTCGACGTCGTAACCGTTGGACAGGCTCTCCCTGGAGAGATCGAGTGGGAAGAACTGGCTCAGCTCCAGGTTTAGAGCATCCCAGTCCCACTCGCTCTTGGGGCTACCGACGAGCTGTGACTCGACAGTTCCGCCGATGACGTCTTCGATCCAATCGTTGATCAAGTCCTCCGACGCCGTGCCCTCGAGGATCGACTTGCGCCACTCGTAGATGTTCTCGCGTTGGGTGTTCATCACCTCGTCGTACTTGAGCACGTTCTTGCGAATCTCGAAGTTCTGTGATTCCACCTGACGCTGAGCCCGCTCGATCGACTTCGAGACCATCTTCGCCTCGATCGGCTGGTCTTCGGGCATGCGGAGACGCTCCATGATGCTGGACACCCACTCCCCCTGGAAGCGACGCATGAGGTCATCCTCGAGGGACAGGTAGAAACGGCTCTCCCCCGGATCGCCCTGACGTCCCGAGCGGCCGCGAAGCTGGTTGTCGATGCGCCGCGACTCATGCCGCTCGGTGCCGACGACGAAGAGACCCCCGGCGTCGATGACCTTCTGCTTGTCGGGCTCGATCTGGGTGGCGAACTCCTCGGTGAGCTTCTTCTCCAACTCGTGGTACGACGGATCCGACGGATCGACCTCACGACGCTTGAGCTCGGTTCGCGCCATGCCCTCGGGGTTACCCCCGAGCATGATGTCGACACCACGGCCGGCCATGTTCGTGGCCACCGTGACAGCGCCGGGACGCCCGGCCTGAGCAATGATGTCGGCCTCACGGGCGTGCTGCTTCGCGTTGAGCACTTCGTGCCTGACCCCCACCTTCTCCAGAGCCTTGGACAACAACTCAGACTTCTCGATGGACACCGTTCCCATGAGGACGGGCTGACCGCGCTCGTTGCGCTCTCTGACGTCTTCGATCAGTGCGCTGAACTTCGCGCTCTCCGTCTTGTAGACGAGGTCTCCCTCGTCCAGTCTGGCCAGGGGACGGTTCGTGGGGATCGAGGCCACCTCGAGGCTGTAGATGGAGGCCAACTCGGCCGCCTCGGTCTCAGCCGTGCCCGTCATGCCCGCGAGCTTCTCGTAGAGTCTGAAGTAGTTCTGCAACGTGATGGTGGCCAGCGTCTGGTTCTCCTGCTTGATCGCCACCCCTTCCTTGGCCTCGATGGCCTGGTGCAACCCCTCGGAGTAGCGACGGCCCTCGAGCACCCGGCCGGTGAACTCGTCGACGATCTTCACCTCACCATGGTCGATAAGGTATTCGACGTCCTTGTGGTAGAGAGCCTCTGCCTTGAGCGACGTCTCGAGGTGATGGACGAAGTCCACGGCGGCGTGGTCGTAGAGGTTCTCCACCCCCAATATCCCCTCGACGCGGGCCACCCCCTCCTCGGTCACCAACACCTGGCGCTTCTTCTCGTCGACCTCGTAGTGAACCTCCGGCTGGAGGCGCTTGGCGATCTTGGCGAAGTCTCGATACCACTTCGCGGAGTCGGACAGCATCCCGGAGATGATCAGCGGTGTCCGGGCTTCGTCGATGAGGATCGAGTCGACCTCGTCGACGATGGCATAGGGATGACCGCGCTGGACCCGGTTCTCGGCAGCCATGGCCATGTTGTCTCTGAGGTAGTCGAACCCGAACTCGTTGTTGGTTCCGTAGGTGATGTCCGATCGATAGGCGGGGTGCCGCTCGGCAGTGGGCATGTTGTTCAGGATCAACCCGACGCTGAGGCCCAGATAGCGATGGATCTGACCCATCCACTCCGCGTCACGACTCGCCAGGTAGTCGTTCACCGTCACCATGTGGACACCCTTGCCACCGAGAGCGTTCAGATAGGCGGGCATCGTCGAGACCAGGGTCTTGCCCTCACCGGTCTTCATCTCGGCGACCATCCCGTGGTGGAGAGCGGCGGCTCCGACGATTTGCACGTCGTAGTGACGCTGGCCGAGGACGCGTTTGGCGGCCTCTCTCACGGTGGCGAATGCCTCGACCTGGATGTCGTCGAGCTCGGCGCCGTTGGCGACTCG
>JBAPYG010000502.1:0-2702 GCA_049284615.1 Acidimicrobiia bacterium | reverse complement strand
GGCAGCTCCGCTGAATGTGAGCGAGAACGACGAGGCGCCCCCAGTGCTCTGGACGTTCAAGGAGGTGACCAGTTCATGACCCTCCCCATATCCGGATGGGTCGCTTCCTGTCGGATTCCGGAACACTTCCACCCGGTAGCCTCCGCTGGGCACATCGAGATCGAAGTCGAGGTAGACGACACCTGCGGTCTCTTCGAGCGACGTGATGACCGGATGGTTCAGAAGGTCATTCGGCCCGGTGTCGTTGTCCCCAAGATCGTTCGGGTTGGGTCCTGGGGTTGGCCCCGGGATGTCGATTCCGAGACCGCCATTTGAGAAGATCGAATTGCTGATGATCGCTGCGCGTGCGTCGACGGAATCAGCCAGGGCGACACCGGCTGCATCATTGAAGGCGATCACGTTGCCGGCGCCGATGCCACCGATGCTCGACCCGTTCGTCCCCGGTGCGACGTAGATGCCGTGCTTCGAGTTGGGCACCGGGCCCGTTCCCGATGAGTCGGTGCCGATGAGGTTGCCCTCCACCACGGCACGCTGTCCATCCAACCGCACGCCACTGCCACCGTTCCCGCCGATGTGGTTGTCGGTGATGCTGATGTCGTCGGTGTCGGCATGGATCCCGTCGCCTCCGTTCGGGACCGGGGTCGATCCCGCTGCATCAGTTCCGATCCGATTGCCGACGATCGTTATCCGGCTCGACGTGTCGGCTGTGCGAACACCGTCTCCACCGTTGCCAGAGATGACATTTTCGGGGCCGACGGCCGTGCGGCTCGTGCCGTTCCAGATCTCGACTCCGTTGCCCCCGTTGGACGCAGAGGCGGCACCCGTGGGGTCGAGCCCGATGTAGTTGCCGTGGACCTCCGAGAGGTCACTGGCGTCGATCGAGACACCGTGACCGCGGTTGGCTGAGATCACGTTGCGCTCCCCGAGAGTCGTACCCCCGACGATGTTTCGGTCGCCTCCTTCGATGAGGACGCCGTCGTCGTTGGCGAAGATGTGGTTGCCGATGACGGTGTTTCGGTTGCCATGGATCTCGATTCCATCGTCGGCGAAGTTGCGCACCACCAGCCCTCGAACGACGACCCGGTCGGCGTCGATGAGGAGGCCGTCCGTCCCGCCCGGCGCCGGGGCCGCCCGCGAACCGTCGAGGATCACGATCGGCTTGTCCAGGTGGCCGGGCTGGGTGGTGCCGTCGACCGTCACTCTCTGGCCAATCCAGGGCAGGGCCGTGGCGGGCTCGATCGTGAAGACGCCCCCCGCCGCACCAGGGTCGCTGGGCGGTATCGAGAAGAAGACTTCATCGGCTGGTCCAGCGTTGGTCTCTTCGATGGCGGCGCGAAGTGTGCACTCCGCTGCTGCGCCAACCACCCCACCGGTGTCGCACGAGCCGTCACCGGGGCTCTGATCGTTCCCATCACCCGTGGAGTTCACGACCACGGTGGGCGCGGCATACGCCGTCGTGGGAGCGAGGAGGAGCATCTGAGACATCACCAGGGCGAATGCCATCGCGAAGTGGACCGATCTCCGCACCTGGCTCTTCTTCACGGTTCAGCCGTCCAGTCGAGCCGGGGCGGGGATGGCCTCGGCTGCCCAATCCGACTCCAGCCCCTCCCGGCCATCTGCGAGGGGCAATCGAACGCTGAATATGGTCTTTTCTGCCTCACGCGAGTAGGTGACGCTTCCTCCCATCCCCAGGGCAAGGGCGTGGACTATGGCGAGACCAAGCCCCACGCTGTCACTGACTCCGCTCCGGCCACGATGCACGAATCGCTCGAAGATCTTGTCGGCCATTGCGTCCGGCACGCCGTCTCCGTCGTCGATGATGTCGCAGCGGTAGGTCCGCCCGTCTGTGCGACCGATGACTTCGATGTGCTCACCGCCGTACTTTTGGGCGTTGGACAGGAGGTTGCGAAGAACCTGGCGGCTGCGCAGGCCATCGGCCCTGATGTACGCAGCTTCGCAATCAGATGAGATCGACGAGCCCGACTTGACCAGCGGGTCCACCACCTCGCGCACCACGTCGGTGATCGCGATGTCGTCGAAATCGAACTGGAGCGCTCCGGCATCGAGCCGGGCGGTTGTGAGGAGATCCTCGACCATTCGGGCGAGGTCATTCGACTCGGAGATGATGAGATGCATCAGCTCTGAGGCGTGCTCGTCCCTTTGGATGGAAGGCTCTTCGGCCAGGATCAGCGCCAGCCCAGTGATACCGGTCAGGGGCGTGCGGAGCTCGTGCGAGGCGTTGGCGATGAATTCTTCACGGGCGCGGCCCAGCTTCCGCTCGGATTCGAGGCGCCCCTCGAGCTCGGTCTGGCGGTGCTGGCGCATGAGCAGCTCGCGGTAGATGAAGATTACGGCGGCCGGCACGAGAAATGCGACGAGGAACCGCGTGATCGTCCCGACCCTGCCCAAGAACTCGTCCGAGCTGGCGACGGATTCCGCCAGCCCGTCACGTACTGCCTCGAGCTCTCCCGTCAGCTCTTGGAACTGTTCGTCGTGATCCGTCGACAACGTCCGCGCCACGTCGACATCGCGTTCATCGATGACGGTGAGAAGCTCCTTGGTGGTCGCGGCAAAGGCCCTGGCTGTCGGGATCACATGGTCGGCCGAGGCCGAGCCGTCGGTATCGAGACGGTCGATCCCATCCTCCAGATCGGTCAGCGCCAATCGCGCCTCGAATGTCGACAGGTCGATCGGATCGTCCG
>JBAPYG010000501.1:0-11258 GCA_049284615.1 Acidimicrobiia bacterium | reverse complement strand
TCCCAGGGCGGCCATGAGCGGGGAGGGGTCTCTCACTTGCTCTCCCCGGGCCGGCCAAAAGACACCCTGAGGGTCCCGCCGTCGAGTCTCGCCTTGGTGATCTGTCGACGCTGGAGGGCGTCGGGGAGGACGAAGGAGCGGCGATAGGACCCGAGCTGCACATAGAGCTCGTTGCCGTGACGGAAGACGTCGAGCTCCGACTTCTCGAAGAAGGGCACATCGAGCTCCATCGTCACCGATTCGGCGTCCTCGACCACCCGGAACGGCGTCGTCGCCTCGAAGTCGGCGATGGCGTCTCGATCGCCGTACAACTCGGCGGCCATGACCCGAAGACGGTCCACGCCGACCATCTCGTCGTCGAAGAGCCGAAGCCTGAGACGTGGCACCTCGGCGAAGGCATCGTCGACGGTGTCGAGGTGGCCCTTCTGGATCGAGCGCCATCGCTCGAAGTAGGGATCGGCCACCAGATCGGGCAGCACCCTGTTGACCACGACTCCGTCGACCCCGTAACCGAACAGACCCAGGTAGCTGTAGGTGCGCCGAGCCTCGTCGATCACCATCTTCTCGGGATTGACCACGAGTCGGGCCGATGTGATCTCGGGCTGGGACATCAGCTCCTTGACTTCATCGACCGATTCGAAGACAGATTGGGCGGCGGTGAAGACCTCGTCCTCGGGTATGGGGAGGTTGGTGAGACGGTTGAGGAGAGGGCGGGCCGCCCTCATCAACCGTCGCTCGGTGGGCAGGACCTTCTCGAAATACCAGGAGAGGACCTCGGGCAGGGACAGCAGACGCAGTGTCTCGGCAGTGGGGGCGCAATCGACCACCAACACGTCGTAATCGCCGGAGCGGGCGTGCCGATTGACCTCGAGGAGGGCGAACAACTCGTCCATGCCGGGAAAGACGAGAAACTCCTCGGCCTCGATGCCGGCGGCCCCGCCCCAGTCGAGGACGTCTATCAGCTGGTCTCGTATCGACCCCCAGTAGCGGTCGAGCTGTTTCTGGGTGTCGATCTGTTGGCCGTCGAGACGGTCCACCACCCTGGTCGGGTCGCTCTCGAGCCCGATGGTCAGGGCGTCGGCCAGAGAGTGGGCCGGGTCGGTGGAAGTCACCAGGGTGCGGTAGCCGGCGTCGGCAGACGCGAGTGCCGTGGCCGCGGCGACCGTGGTCTTGCCGACTCCCCCCTTGCCGGTAACGAGGACGATTCTCATCGTCAGCCGCCGTTGGCGACCCGCTTCCGCAGTCCGCGCAGGGCTGTCGTGACGATCTGTTTCTCCGCCTGTCGGCGGATGAACCCCGGGATGATGAACTTGGGCTCGACGGTCAGGCTGTACACCACCTCGGTGGCGCCGGTCTCGGCCAGGTCGAACTGGTAGGACCCCTCGAGCATCTTCAGGTCGTCGCTCTCCTCTGCGACCCAGGTCAACGCGTTGGGGCGGTCGTGGGTGTACTTGAGCACGTACTCGATCTCCTTGACGAAGCCTTCGAGCACGAATCGGGCCCGGTCGACGCGGCCCTCGGCATCGCGCGCCACCACCTCGACCTCCTTCACACCGCTGGCCCACTCCGGGTAGGCGGCGACATCGGCGACCACGTCGTAGAGGGTTTCTGGCGACGCGTCGATTTCGAGTGTGGAGAAGGTTCCCTCAGCCATGTAGGGCGGTAACGGTAGCCGAGCTAGCCGATGGAGCCGATATGGACGAATGAGCCAACGAGGCGAAGAAAGCGACCGGTGGCCCGGAAGTATCCGGCGTTGACACACCTGGTTCGACCCACCCGCCATGTGGACGCCTGGGGCTGGTGCACGTCGCCATAGAGGTGATAGAGGGGTTGGTGATGGGTCAGGTAGTCACGCACCGGCTCTGACCCTCGCTCCTCGCGCCCGGTCACCACATCACGACGCAGGGGACCGATGGCGGGGGCGACGTGAGTGCACAAGACATCCACAGGCCCGAGCGTGTCGAGGATGCCTGCCATCTCCTCGTCGGACACCTCGCCGTCCGCCTGCAGGGGGGTGCTCACCCCGCCCCCCACGAAACCGAGCGTCAAACCGTCGTGCTCCACGACCTCACCATGGACATATCGAAATCCGGGTGGCAGGTTCTCCTGCAAGGGACCCGGCCGGTCGACGTTGCCGTGGATAACCAGGCCGCGGCCACCTTCCAGAGCGGAGCCGGCGCGCCGATACTGGTCGAGCAGCTCGGCACCGATCTGGCGTCGTATGTCCTCGGGCGATTCCGCCGAGCGTTCCGACCACATGGCGCGCATCTCCCCGTAGTTGCCGCGAGCTCGAGCCGCCGAGGTTCGGGTGGCGAACTCGTCTCCCATCACCGTGGCCACCGCGCCGGCGCCGGTTCGATAGTCGGTGAGATTCACCAGATCGCCGAGAATCACGATCTCCTCGCCCAGGTGCACGAGACGAGCCAGACCACCCGGTGAGTCGTGGACATCGGAGATGAAGATCATCGTGTCTCGGGCTCGCCTGCTGCATAGCGAACCCAGAGCATGGCGAGCATGGCTGCCACGACTGCGATCAGCAGCGCGACCGGCCAGGTGAGGTCGAGCGGGGAGAACTCCGCCGACATGCCCCCCATGCCGAAGCCGACGGCTGCGCCGACCACGAGCTTGCCACGCAGACCAAAGCGCACCCCGGGATCCTGTTCATCTCGACCCAGATTCTCCGAGAGTGCCCCTCCCAGGATGTAGAACAGAAGCCCGATGATCCCGAGGACGAGCACGATGGCATAGACCTTGACCACAGGGGTAGCAGCGTAACCCCCGGCTCAAGACACCCGGCGTTCCGCCGGCACGAGACGGAGTCTGGGGACGAGCCCCTCATCGGCCAGGTTGGCCACGGCCTCGGCCTGACTGTCACTCAAGTCGACCGGCCCGCCGCCGAGCAGACACGTGACCACGCAGTCGTCGCAAGCACTCGTGTCCCGCATTGCACATTGTTCGCAATCGATCAGCATCTCGACCTCCTGTGTGACAAGGTAGGCGGCGCCTACGACAGATTTCCCCGGGGTTAGTCTGTTCGCCTGTCGTGAGCGCCGAGGAACTACTCCATTAGTACGACCGCCGGTCTGGCACTCGTCGCGTTTCTCCTGATCGTCAATGCGTTCTTCGTCGCGGGCGAGTTCGCGCTCGTGACGGTGGAGCGCAGCCGGGTGGCACGACGAGCCGGAGAGGGCGACCGGTCCGCCAAGCGCATCCACAATGGTCTCTCCCGTCTCTCCTTCCACCTGTCCGGCGCCCAATTGGGCATAACCGTCTCCTCCTTGATCCTCGGCCTGGTGGCCGAGCAGGCCCTCAGCCCACTCATCGAGCCCGTCCTGGGCTGGTTCAATCTCTCCGAGACGGCGCGGGCACCGGTCACGGTGGTGATCGCCCTGGCCATCGGGACCGCCTTGCAGCTGGTGCTGGGCGAGCTCGTCCCCAAGAACATCGCGATCTCCCACCCCTACCCCACCGCCATGAGGGTCGGCGTCCCGATGCTCGTGCTCAACGGTGTGCTCTCACCCGTCATCTCGTTCCTCAACTCGGCAGCCAACCGCACGGTCCGCCTGATGGGCATCGAGCCCCGGGAGGAGCTGGCGGGTGTGCGCTCCCTCGAGGAGCTGGAGCTCATCATTCGCGCCTCCGGAGAGGGTGGCATGCTCAGCAACGAGGAGCTGGCACTGCTCACGAGGTCGATCGCGTTCACAGAGAACCTCACATCGGACGTGATGATCCCAAGGGTCCAGGTGGTGGGTCTCCCCGTGACCGCCACCGTCCGCGACCTGCAACGCGCCGCCGTCGAGTCAGGTCACAGCCGGTTCCCGGTCTACGGGGCCGACCTCGACGACATCCGGGGTGTCGCCCACGTGAAGGACAGCCTGCGTGTCCCGGTGACGCAACGCGACTCGGCCGCCATCGCCGATCACATGCGCCCGGCGCTGGTCATCCCGGACACTCAGCGTCTCGACACCGTTCTCTTCGAGTTGCGCACCAGGGGCTCGGGCATGGCGGTGGTCACCGACGAGTACGGAGGCACCGCGGGCATCGTCACCTCCGAGGACTTGCTAGAGGAGATCGTCGGTGAGATCCGCGACGAGCACGACATCGACGAGGTCACGCCCGAGGACGACTCGGACTCGCTCTCGGGGCTGCTCCATCGTCACGAGGTGGAGAGCGAGATCGGCTTTGCCTGGCCCGAAGGCAGGTACGAGACCCTCGGCGGTCTGCTCACCGCCGAGTTGGGGCGACTTCCCGAGCCCGGCGACCAGGTCACCATCGAGGGCTGGACGTTCCAGGTCGAGAGTGTCGACGGCTTTCGGGTTGAGACCGCCAGCCTCGTCTCGGCCCCGGAGACGCCGTGAGCGCCGCCTCGTTGTTCGTGGCGATCCTGCTGGTCCTTTTCAACGGTTTCTTCGTCGCGGTCGAGTTCGCCTTCACCGCGTCACGTCGCCCGCCACTCGAGGAGAGGGCCGCCGGCGGCAGCCGCCTGGCCCGCTGGGCGCTGGCGGCCATGAACGAGCTGCCGGTCACGTTCGCAGGAGCGCAGTTGGGGGTGGCCGCGATGTCTCTCGGGTTGGGCTTCGTGATCGAAGAGACACTGGAGGCCTCATTCCACGACATGTTCATCGCCATCGGGGTGCCGTCGGGGGCCGTCACCAGCCTCTCGCTGATCACCGCCCTGTTGATCGTCTCCTTCGTCCACAACGTCTTCGGCGAGATGGCGCCCAAGAACGCCACCATCGCCGCCCCGGAGCGGGCCGCGCTCCTCCTAGCGGCCCCATTCCGCTTCTACGTGACCATCTTCCGCCCGGTCATCGTGGGACTGTCATGGCTCGCCGGTGGTGTCCTCCGCATCGTCGGGGTGAAGACGAGTCACACCATCGAGACCACCCACTCGGCCGAGGACATCGCCTCGCTCGTCAAGACCGTCGGCGCTGGCCGAGTGATCGATCCTTCCTCGTCCCGCCTGCTGACGTCGGCACTCGGCTTCCAGAGCACGATCATGAGTGAGGTGATGGTGCCCCGCCCGGACCTGGTCGCGATGCCCATCGCCGAGACGGCGGCCAACCTGGAGACCACCGTCGTGGCCACAGGTCACTCCCGGATCCCGGTCTTCGGCGACGATCTCGACGACATCAAGGGCTTCGTCCATGCCAAGGACCTGATCGGTGTCGACCCCGACCGGCTCGACGAGCCCATTGACCCCTCTTTGGTACGTCCCGTCCCCGTGGTGCCCGAGACGACTCCGATTTCGCCTGTGATGGAGATGATGCGCTCCGAGGGGGTGCACCTGGCCGTGGTGATCGACGAGCATGGGAGTGTCGCCGGTCTGGTCACCCTCGAAGACATCGCCGAAGAGCTGGTCGGTGACATCCGCGACGAGCACGACATCAGAGAGGTGATGGAGATCCGACCGGCGGGTCGGGACCGCTATCTCGTGGCCGGGCAGACCCGCGTCGATCGTCTCGCCGAGATCGGCGCCAGGGTCGCCGAGGGAGAATACGAGACGGTCGGTGGGTACCTCATGACCGACCTGGGGAAGGTCCCCAAGCGAGGCGACGTGGTAATGGGGGACGGCTACGAGATGACAGTCAGACGCATGGACGGGCGGCGTGTGCGTGAGGTGGAGCTCACCGTCAGCCCCCGTCCGGAGGACGACGACCAGTAGACGCTCAGCCGACTCGCGACAGGAAGGCGAGAAGACGGGTCACGTAGGCGTCGTAGTCGACGTCGAACGACTGCACGTGGCCGGCGCCCTCGACGAGAACCAGGTCGACGAGGTCGGGCTGGGCCTCGGCGAGACCGATGCTCTCTTCGGGCGGGATCGACTCGTCTGCGGTCCCGTGGAAGGCGAGAACCGGCACCCGTAGAGACCGCTCCGCCTTCTCCACGTAGTCGAGGCTCTTCCAGTTCACGTCGATTCGCAGTGAGGTGAAGAACTTGGCGACCCAGGTCATGGTCGGTGGCACCGTTATCGGGATGACGGGGAGCTTCTCGAGAGTCGCCCGGTAATCGATCGTCGACCCCATGTCGATGTTCGCCGAATCGGTGACGATCCCGACTATCTCGTCGAAGTCATGCTGGTAGGCGTAGGACAACACATGCGATGCCCCCGTGCTGTACCCGATGAGCACCAGCTCACGGGCGCCGTTCGCCTTGGCGTACTCGGTGGCGGCGAGCACGTCCTCCCACTCTGTCGCCCCGTAGCGGAAGTAGCCCGACGGGTCTGCCGGCTGACCCTCGTCGTTGCGATAGGTGATCGAGAGTTGCGGATAGCCGGCCTGCTGGATGGGGGCGAAGAGGACCTCCGGCTCGGCGGGGGTGGCGTTGCGGCCATGGACGTGGATCACCCATGTCGTGCCGGAAGCGGGCAGATACCAGGCATCCATGACCCCGACAGGTGACTCGTAAGTGACCTCTTCGAGCTCGTAGGCCCCGTTGGGGACCACGACCGGGCCCGGATCGGGGGTGAAGCCCTCGTCGATGATCCGGCTGGAGTACATCCAGCCACCCCCGATGTGCACGACCAGGAGGACCGCGATCAGTCCCCAAAAGATCCCGCGAAACCAACTCCGTGAGCTCATCGTCGGAGATTCATAATCGAATTCAGCCGACCGGCAACGACAAACCGCCAACGAGATGATCTTCGTGGTCGGTGACCGGGATCGGATCGGCGCCGAACATCGACTCCAATTCGCGCGCCTCGACGATGGTCTCGTCGACTCGCACCGACATGGCGTCCTCCATGACCGTGGCCACCGGGTCGGCCCCGGCCCGGACCAGGCCCTCTCGCCGTACCAGCCCGACGAGACGGCCGGCATCGGCCACGGCGAGGGTGTTCTCCTTGTGAATACGCAACGTGTCGTCGGCATGACGCAGAGGTGCGACGTACACCGGCTCCCCCATGAAGCGAAAGACACGGTCGGGAGCGCTGCGAACGATGATCGCTCCGGCTTGCGCGGTGCGGCGCAGCCGGGCACCGGGACCGGTACGTGAGCGGTTCAGCCAGGACCCACCGGGAGCACCGAGTACGAGGAGGGTGCCGTCGTCGAGCTGTTCGACGAGCTCGGCCATACCGTCGACCACCACCACCCGACGACTGACGCCCGGGATCTCCGCACCCACCTGCTCGATGATCTCCTGCGCCGAGTCGATCTCCTCGTCGTCACCGGCCGCGGAGAGGATCTCGGCATCTACCCCGAGGTTTCCGGCGACAGCGGTCGCAGTCTCGGCCGCAAGCAGCGAATGGGGGCCACCCGCGACGGTGGCGACGACCTTGCTCACCTTCCCGGCATCGAAATCGACGGGAACTGCCACATTGACCAGATCGAACCCGGACGGGAGCTTCTTGGAGACGAGCACGTCGGCCCGCTCGGCGATACAGCCGTCGGCGACGTCACCCTGGATGCGACCCGAGGTCTCTCCCCCGAGGACTTCGGCCAGCTCGTAGCAGCCCTTGCCCCGAGTCCAAACGACTCTCACGCCCGTTGCCCGAGCGAGAGCAGCGGGCTCTCCCTGTGGTCCTTGCCTGGTGCCACGACCGTCACTGTAGACATCAACTCCTTCCTCCGTTGTGAGGTTCCAATCGGCAGCATCGCACTCTGAGGTGACAGAATTCGACGATGGAGTTCACCAAAGTGCTCGCCCGGCGCCGCATGGTGCGCAATTACACCGACCAGACGATCGACCCCGAGCGACTGCAGCGGGTGGCGGCGGCGGCTCTGCGGGCCCCGTCGGCCGGCAACAGTCAGGCCGTGGGAGTCGTGGTGGTGACCGACCCCGAACTGCGTCTGAGGATTGCAGGCATCGCCGACGAGCCGGCGTATGTCGAGATGGGGTTCGACCCATGGATCTCCACGGCGCCCGCCCACGTGGTCGTCTCGGTGAGCGAGAAGGTCTATCGCGACCGCTACTCGGAGCCCGACAAGCTCGGGGACGATGGTGAGCAGATCGATTGGCCCGTCCCGTACTGGTGGGTCGACGCCGGTGCCTCCATGATGGCGGTGCTCCTGGCTGCAGTCGACGAGGGCCTGGCCGCCGGCTTTCTCGGTGTCCACTCCATTCCCGAGCTCGCCGATCTGTTGGGGATCCCCGAGGACTTCCATCCCATCGGTGTCATCACCCTCGGGCATGCCGCCCCGGACCGTCGATCAGGGAGTCTGGACCGACCGAAGAAGACGGCCGCGGAGGTCATCCATCACGATCGCTGGAGCTAGTCGCCCGTGCCGATCATACGCTCCAGCGCTTCCATCGCCCGGGCGAGATCACCGGAGCGGACCAGCACCTGAACACCCCGGACCGTCACCAGTGTGGGTGTCATCGACCCCACGTCATCAGACTGGACGAGTGCCTCGATGCCGTCGCTCTCCAGCCTGGCCTTGACCAGGTTGGCCTCTGTCAGGGTCGAATAGGTGCCGAGTTGGACGAGCTCCATGGTCAGGATGCTACGCGGGCCGCTGCGATACTCCCCCGGTGGGTTTCGACATCACTTCGCCGGCCAACGACCGGATCAAATGGCTGATCAGGCTGCGTGATCGTCGCCACCGAGACACGGAGGGTGTTTTCGTCGTCGAAGGTGACCGTCTCTACGAGAGGGCCGTGGCCTCGGGCCTGAAGCCGACGGTGACCTTCGTCTCCGATCCTTCCCGGGCAACCCCCGGTGACACGGTGACGGTCGATCCGGCGGCGCTCGACAGAGCGTCCTACCGGAGTCGGTCGCAAGGCCTCATCGGGGTGTTCCCTCAGTTCCCGACAGATCTCGGACAGATCGTCGACGTCGCCAACCCGCTGATGTTGGTCGCCGACTCGATCGAGAAGCCGGGGAACCTGGGCGCGATGCTGCGAACGGCCGGCGCCGCCGGTGTCACTGCCGTGGTCGCCATCGGGGCATCGGTGGACCCCTTCAACCCCAACGTGGTCCGTTCCTCGACAGGCGCCCTGTTCAGGGTGCCCCTGGCAGTCTCTTCGTGGGACGAGCTCGGGCCCTGGACCGGCGAGAGGGAGATCCGCATCGTGGCCGGCTCCCCCGATGGAGAGAAGCCATTGTGGGAGACAGATCTCAGCAAAGGGGTGGCCGTGGTGGTCGGAGCCGAGGACGTGGGACTTTCCGACGAGGCCCTGGAAAACGCCGACGAACTGGTGTCGATCCCGCAGCGCACGGTGGAGGTCGACTCCCTGAATGTGTCCGTGGCTGCCGGGATCCTCCTGTTCGAAGCGGTGCGTCAGCGCACTGCCTAGGGGTGTGGGCACCGCCTTCGCTCCGGGGCACTCATTGACATCGAACACATGTTCGAGTTAGCCTCACGTGGGCTGTGCCAGCCGAGACGATCGCCTTCCAACCGAGTTTCGACGACCTGTCCACGGCGCTCTACGAAGTCACCTTCTGCGTCCTCGATCTCGAGACCACCGGGGGTTCCCCGGCCAATTGCGAGATCACCGAGATCGGAGCGGTCAAGTACCGCGCCGGTGAGTTGATCGGCACCTTCCAGACCCTCGTCGATCCGGGTCTCCCCATCCCGCCATCGATAACGATCCTGACCGGGATCACTCAGACGATGGTCCACGACGCCCCCGACATCGCCACGGCGCTTCCCGCCTTCCTCGAGTTCATCGGGGACGCCGTGATCGTGGGTCACAATGTCAGGTTCGACCTGTCGTTCCTGAATGCGGCAGCCGTGCGTCTGGGCTACGGCCGGCTCCGCAACGAGTCGAGTGACACCGCCGCTCTCGCTCGCCGCCTGGTCCGGTCCGAGGTCCGCAACCTGCGTCTGCAGAGTCTGGCCGCCCATTTCCGCAGCCCGACCACGCCGAACCATCGGGCCCTCGAGGACGCCCGGGCGACAGCCCATGTCTTCCATGCGTTGCTCGAGCGAGTGGGCTCCCTCGGGGTGACCAACCTCGACGACCTGCTGCAGCTCCCCAAAGCCAGGGGAAGCAGCCACTACTCCAAGATCAAGCTCACCGACGACCTGCCCCGACGCCCCGGTGTCTACATCTTCAAGGACAGGCACGGTCATCCGATCTACGTCGGAAAGGCCACCAACCTCCGCGCCCGGGTTCGCCAGTACTTCTACGGCGACAGTCGACGGACGATCGCCAATCTCATGAAGGAGCTCGACACCATCGAGCATCAGGTGTGCGACACGGTGCTCGAGGCCGAGGTCACCGAACTGCGGCTCATCCACGCACACCGTCCCCGCTACAACCGCAAGTCGCGACCGCCGAAGACATCACACTTCGTGAAGGTCACCAACGAACCTTTCCCCCGTCTGTCGGTGGTGCGCACCCTCAAAGAGGACGCTCTCGGCTATCTGGGCCCGTTTCGGTCGAAGAAGGCCGCAGATCTCGTGGTCAACGCCATTTGGGATGCCGTGCCAATCCGTCGTTGCCGCACCAGGCCGGGAACCCGCACCGGCAAGTGCGCCGCAGCCCAGATGGGACTCGCCGCCTGTCCCTGCGATGGAAGTCTCGACGAAGGCGCCTATGCGGAGATGATCGAGCGTCTCATGACCGCACTCCGGGGCCAACCCCACCATCTCCTGCTCAATCTCTCCGAGAAGATGGGGCGGCTCGCCAGGGAGCAGCGCTACGAGGAGGCCGCCTGGGCACGGGACCGCCACGACGCCCTGGTCAGGGCGCTACAGCATGGTTGGGAGTGGACTGCACTCGCATCGGCGGGTTGGATGGAGTTGGAGCACGCCGACGGGACGATCGCCGTGATCGATCATGGCACCCTCGTCGAGACCCGACGCGCCGGCACCCTGCCCAGGCTCTCCCCCGCCCCTGTCGCAGATGTGGCGCCGCCGGTCGCCCCGTCGGTGGAGACTGCGGAGGAGGCCATCCTCATCTGGCGTTGGATCGAGAAGAACCACGTTCGTGTGGTCGAGTGCACCGGTACGTTCTCCTATCCGATACAACGAGCCCGGCGCCTCACCGGACTTGACGAGGCAGCGGCATAAGGGCGATCAGCCGGGCGTTGTCGTGGTCCGCATGCTGATCAGGCTCACCCTCCTCGCCGTGGTACTCACCGCCTGTGGCTCGGCGGTCGACACCCCCACGACGGCCATCGAAGACATCCCCCGGGTTTCCGTGGAGGAGTTCCAAGCCCACCTGGCCCACCTCGATCGACCCGCCGTCGTCAACGTCTGGGCGTCGTGGTGTCTCCCGTGTCGGTCGGAAGCCCCCCTCCTCGATGCGGCCGCCACCGAGTACGGCGACCGCATCGAATTCATCGGCATCGACGTGGCCGACGAGCAACGTGC
>JBAPYG010000500.1:0-5574 GCA_049284615.1 Acidimicrobiia bacterium | reverse complement strand
TCGACAGAGGGTCGGTGCTGTGGTCGAAGTTGCCGACCTCACTGCGCGGCCTGCGGCCAATCAGCGCAATGAAGCCGGCCCGTTCAACCACCCGACGGTCCCAGAAGTCGTGCCAGCCCCGGCAGTGATCGCGAGTGGACAACGGCAAGCACTTCGTCGTCCGGGCTCAAGACCACATCCGGGGTGACATCGATCAGGTCACCCTTTCGGATGACGGCAACGATTCGGCACTGCTCGGGCCACTCGACTTCTCTGTAGCGTTAACCGACAGCTGCGGCCTCGGGGTCGATCTTTTCCTCGACGAGTGAATACTGGCCCTGGCGCAGCTTCAACAATGTGGTCATCTCCCCGAGCGACATCTCCTCGGCTACCAGATGGGCCAGCATGTCGGCCTGGTTCAGGGCCACGTCGACTCCCATGTCTTCCTCGAACATCCAGTTGTTCGCCGGCTCGACGATACGAGCAATTGTTCGAGGCACGCCGAACTCGAACCTGGCAAGAGAGCAGACCACCAGGTTGGTTTCGTCCGCCCCGGCCACGGCAGCCACAACGTCGCAATTCCTCACTCCGGCGCGCTCCAGTGTGGCCGCTTCGGTGCCCGAGCCACGGACGATGGTGGCTGTCTCCAGCCGACGCTCCAGAGCCACGGCGTTGCGATCGGCTAGCTCGATGACCGTGACCTGGTGACCGGCATCGAGAAGCAGGGCAGCGACGCTCGAGCCGACCTTGCCCCCGCCGACCACGATCACTGACGACACGACCGTCTCCTCATTCCAGGCCCAATAGCTGCTGCAGGCGACTCTCTGATCCCTGGACGACGGCTATCGACACGAGATCGCCGTGCTCGAGTGGGGTGTTGCGATCTGACAGGAAAGTTCGTCCACCCCGCTGCACCGATACCACTCTGATCTCGCCCGGAATCTCCAGCTCACCAGCCCTCTTCCCTGACATTCCCGAGGAGATGGTTATCTCGAGGAGGTGCACCCGGCCACTGCCGATCGAGGTGATGGGCGCCACGTCACTGCTGGTGAGCAGGTGAGAGAGCCGGGCTATCCCCCACTCGACGGGTGAGATCGTCAGTACCCCAAGTCGTCGATAGAGGTCTGCCTGACGGGGCTCATACATCCTTGCCACCACCCTCGGGACCCTGAACCGGCGCAGGGCGAGCCGGGCCACCACCGCATTCACCTCGTCGTTTCCTGTGATCGCGGCCAATGCGTCGACCCGGTCGACGCCGGCAGTTTGAAGCACGTCGCTATCGAGAGCGTCTCCGACGATCGAAGTGCCTCTGAAACCCTTACCCAGCCGGTCGATTGACCGAGGGTCATCGTCGATGACGGTCACGTCGTGCTGTTCGACTTCCAATGCGTAGGCGAGACCCGAGCCCACCCGGCCGCATCCAACGATGAGGGCCCGCACTATCGACCTCTTCGTGATCTGGCGATGAGCTTTCTGATCTCATCCGCAATCGGCAACAGTGGTATCCCGAGCAGGAGCCACGCCCACCCCACAGCCGGGAAGGGCGCGGTCCCGATCACGTCCTGGAGAACGGGCACGTAGACGATGAGCACAATCACGATCAGCTCAGACAGTATCCCCCACCAGAGAAGCCGGTTGCCTCCCAAGCCGATACGAAACAGTGAGACACGATCCGATCGCTGGGTGAACAGATTCCCGATTTGGGTGGCGACCACTGCCGCCAGGGCCATGGCGGTTGCCGACGCGTAGATGGGTCCCTCGCTGGGAAGGTCGAGCCAGCCCTCGATCCCCGCAAGCCTATAGGCACCGAAGAACGCTGCCATCACGAACGCTGCCTGCAGGGGTCCCAGCCAGAGGTATGAGCGGGTCAGCAAGGGACGATCGACGAGGTGGGCGTCCAGCGGGCGCGGGGGACGCTCCATGATGCCCGGTTCGGGCTTTTCTGCTCCCAATGCCAGGGCCGGTGCCAGGTCCGTGCCCAAGTCGATGGCCAGGATGTGCATCACGTTCAGTGCGATCGGTATACGGCCCCCCGAGAACGCGAACACGGCAAACGGCACCGCCTCGGGGGTGTTCGAGGTGAGGATGTAGGTGGTGAACTTCTTGATGTTGTCGTAGACGGCACGACCCTCCTCGATAGCTGCGACGATCGAGGCGAAGTTGTCATCCAGGAGGATGATGTCGGCTGCCTCCCTGGCAACGTCCGTGCCCGTGACGCCCATGGCGACGCCTATGTCTGCCTTCTTCAAGGCTGGGGCATCGTTCACGCCATCTCCGGTGACGGCGACGACGTCCCCTCGGGTCTGAAGAGCGGCCACGACACGCATCTTGTGGTCAGGTGCCGCCCTGGCGAAGATCACCTCTTCATCCAGCACTCTCTGCAACTCGGTGTCACTGAGCCCGTCGACTTCGGTTCCGTTGACGATCCGCACCGGTCCATCCCCGATCATGCCTATCCGCCTGCCGATGGCCTCGGCTGTCATCCCGTAGTCGCCTGTGATCATCACGATGCGCACTCCAGCGGATCGGCACTTGGCGATGGCTGACTCGACCTCGGGACGAGGTGGATCCTGCATCGCGATCAAGCCAAGGAACTCCATCTCGGACTCGACATCCTCGTCGGCCTCGGGGAGCATGGCCTCTTGACGCCGCGCCACCCCCAGCACCCTCAGACCTTCGGCGGCGAGCCTGTCGATCTCGTCCAGTGCGGCTCTGCGATCGGGTTCCGTCAAGGGCACAGGACCATCTGGGGAAGCCATGGTTGAGCAACGGTCGAGCAACTCGGCGGGAGCACCCTTGGTTGAGACCGTCAGACGACCTTCGAGGCGGGTGATCGTGCTCATCCGTTTTCGAATCGGATCGAAAGGGATCTCGGCGAGCCGGGGGCCGTTCCCCATGAGGTCATCGAGGTCGATCCCCGCCTTTACCGCCGCGGTCAGGATCGCCCCCTCTGTCGGATCCCCCACTATCGACCAACGGCCTTCGTCTCCCCTGGACAGCCGAGCGTTGGACGCGAGCACCGCCGTACTCAGCAGGCTGCGCAACGAGCCGTCCGGCAACGGTGCCACCTGTCCGACGGGCTTGTAGCCGACACCTTCGAACCGGTACTTCTTACTCGCCGCACTCGCCGAACGGACGGTCATCTCGTTGGCGGTGAGCGTGCCGGTCTTGTCCGTGCAGATGACCGTGGTGCTACCCAGTGTCTCGACGGAGGACAGCTTCTTGACCAACGCATTCCTCTCCGCCATCCGCTGCGTGCCCATGGCCAGGGAGAGCGTCACCGTGGGCAGGAGACCTTCGGGGACGAACGCAACGATCATCCCCAAGGCGAAAACGAACCCGCTGGCAACCGGCATGTCGGCGAGGAGCAGCGCCAGAACGAACAACACCAGACCAACCCCGACAGCGATGACGCTGACCATCACACTCAGCCGCTGGAGCTCGCGTTGCAGGGGGCTCGGGGTCTCGTCCATCGAGCCGGTCAACTCGGCGATCGCTCCCAGCTGAGTCCGTGCTCCGGTGGCGGTAACAACCAGCTTTCCCCTTCCGGAGGCCACTGTCGTGCCGGCATAGACCAGATTCGGCACCTCGAGCCTGCCCCGCCCTGTCGGAACGACCGGATCTGAGGCCTTCCGGACCAACCGCGATTCGCCGGTCAGCGTCGACTGGTCGACCCGAAGGCCAACGTGCTCGACGAGACGACCGTCCGCCGAGATGGAATCTCCTTCCTCGACGATCACCACGTCCCCGGGGACCAACACGGTGGCATCAACCTCCTCCAGCAGGCCGCCCCTCAGCACCGTGGCAGTGGTGGGTAGCAGCTTGAGCAGGGCCTCGGTGGCCTTCTCCGCCTTGTACTCCTGCCAGAAGCTGAACAGCCCGTTGATGACGTTGACGATCCAGATCGCCACCCCCAACTCCGGCAAGTCGGCGAAGAAGGCCACTATCCCACCGAACCAGAGAAGCAACGCCATGAAGTGGGTGAAGTTGGAGACGAACCGACTCAGCAGACGTCGCCTCGTGGGCGGACTGACAGCGTTCGGGCCGTACTGATCCAGACGCAGATCCGCCTCGGCCCGCGAAAGGCCGTCCGGCTGGCTACCCAACAACGAGTAGACATCCTTCGGCACCGACTCGACCAGCAGATCCGATGCCGGGAGGGAACTCGGTTCGGTCGGTGAGAGCACCTTCACAGTCCTAGGATCGCATCTCGGGTAACCAAGGCTGATCGTGACGAGCTACCGGCAACCATCGAATCACATGGTCATGCCTACCGGCTGCACGCCTGTCAACGCAGGTCCAGGACGGGAATCGACGGACACTCGGGTCGAGCATCCCGGCTACTCTGTCAGGTTCAGGGGATACTCGAGGACGTGCCGTTGCGAACCGTCCTCAGCCCACTCCCAAACGATGATCGAACCCGTCCCCGGGTGCGGCACGTCCTCGAGGACGATGCTGGTGGCGTACTCGCTTCGCTCTCCCGGATTGCTTGCGACCTCACCCTCGTGGATGATCAGGCCGTCGGCGTCGACGACCACATACGACACAGTCCCGGATACGAGTTCCGCCGATCCCGTGAAATCGATCTCCCTGCCCACTGTGGATCCCCATAGGGGTTCCTCGATGAGGATGGGCGGCACCAGGTCGGTCCAGGCGGACCGGGTTTGTGGCTCGTCGATGATCAGCCCTTCCCCCCCCAGCACATCGAGAGATGACCCATCCAAGAGGAACCTCACCGAGCCGACATCATCGAAGCGAGTCGCCGTGTACACGATCTGGGCGACCCGCCCCATCATGCTCAGTGACCCTCCCCCTGATTCGAACTCGCTACTGAGATCGACAAAGGCAACACCGTCCGCCACTTCCACCCCGAGCAACTGCGTCCCATCTGGGATAGTCGACGAGAGACCCATCGCTGCCTCCTCCGGGGTCGCGCCTTCGAGAAGAGCGCCCAAAGCGGCATCGAGGTCCTCGATTCCAGGTCGCGAGACCGCGGCCAGGTAGGGACCGGGCGCCACGGGATAGCCCTCGAAGAACAGATAGATGGCCGACTCCACCTCAGGGACCGACACCGTCGTAGTGGTTGGCGCAGAGGTGGTTGTTGCAGTCACTGTGGTGGTTGCCTCAGCGGAGGTGCTCGGAGACATAGAGGAGTATGTCCCACCCCCTCGGGGACCAGAGATTGTGAGTCATCCGCAACCGAATCCCGCTGGTCGCCGCCCTTTCCCGCCCCCAGCCATCGCTCGACATACCGGGTGACCCCGTCCTGCTTAGACATGGTCCCCGACGTGGCGATGTAGCCGTCTGGACGCACCAACACCCAGTCGACTCCTCGCTTACAACGGGCAGACTGTGGAGCCTCCCTGACGACGATGTCCTCACCGAGGCCAGACCGCACCTGCTTCTCGACGACGCCATTTTCAAAGGAGAGGAGGGTGAACGCCCGCCCGTCGAGCAGATGGTGGAGACGGGGGACCGGAGAGTCGGGAAGACGACGCCCTGCACCAAAACCGAAACTCGAAACACGGTCGCTATCCACTGCTCCCCGGCGGTACCGGGTGTCCAGACCGGAAACCACTCTCGCCACCACAGAGA
>JBAPYG010000499.1:0-4502 GCA_049284615.1 Acidimicrobiia bacterium | reverse complement strand
GTGCTCCGCTGTCTCGGCCGACGACGAGGTGGTCGACACGGCACTCGACTACGCCGGGCGTCTTGCCGCCATGTCCACGGACGCGTTGATCACCACCCGTCGTCTCATCCATGGCTCCCGGCGCATCAGCTTTGCCGAGGCGTTGGATGCGGAGAAGGAGGAGCAGGGCCGGCTGGGATCCACCCCCGAGCACGCCGAAGGGGTTGCCGCCTTCCTGGAGAAACGCAAACCCGACTTCAGAAAGTCTTGATTGCCGGCCGACCTCACGCCATTGCATCACGGGAAAGGGCCTCTCGGTGAAACGGGGAGCCACACCGATCGCCTGGCAAATCAGGGTGAGATCGCCGGTCGAGACGCCGGTCGGTCGGCGGAAACCGCACCGTGGGTCGTGGCGAGGCCCCTCCCACTGGGCACGACGGCGGCAGTGCCTAGGGCTTGATCAGATAGATGTCCAAGGTTATCCGGCCCCCTTCGCCATGACCGAAACCCACCCCGACCTCGGTGTTCAACCAGGCCAGGTCATCGTTGCCGGTGGAGAAGACGATGAGCTCTTTGGGGTCGGCCGAGCGGTCTTCGTTGGCGATCGACACACCGGTGGCCGTGTACGAGACTGTCTCTCTCTTCTCCCCGATGGTGCCGCGGACGTCGAGGACCATGTTCCCGTCGGATCGCACCGTCACGTAGTCCATCCCCGTCACCGGGCGCTCACCATCCCAGTGCTCACTGGTGGCGGTGCCGGCGAAAGGAAAGTCGATCCGCATCCCCGACGGGGACTGACCCAGGATCTTCATGTCGAGGGTGGCCTCGACGGTGCAGAACTTCTCGAGTGACGGCATTTGGTCCTCACTGTGCTCGACAGACGCTTGCTGAGACGCTCACGGTAGCCGTGAGCTCTCCAGCAGCTCTCTGACCTCGTCGTCGGTGGTCTGGGTGAAGTCGCGGTACCACGATCCCACAGCCCCGAAGCCCCTGGGCCGGCTCAACACGACCATACGCTCGACCCTCCCGTCCAACCCGGGCACAGGCGAGGCGGGGGCTACGGGGACCGCGAGCCAGACGGACCGCGCCCGTAATTGCTCCAGGACCGAAACTGCGGCGATCGCCGTCGACCCGGTGGCCAGGCCGTCGTCGACGACGATGGCGGTGTGTCCTTCGGGCGGCAACGGGCGGGTGTCACCCCGATAGGCGGCCACCCTCTTCTCGATCTCGACGCGCTGGCGCGCCGCGACCTCCTCGAACAGGGCTTCGTCTATCCCCGTGAGCGAGAGAATCTCCTCGTTCCGCGTGGTCACGCCCCCTTCGGCGATGGCCCCCATGGCCAACTCCGGCTGGTAGGGCACGCCGACTTTGCGCACGATGACGACGTCGAGCGGGCATCCGAGGGCCCGGGCCACCTCGTAGGCGACGGGGACACCGCCTCTAGGCAGGCCATAGACCACGGGGTCGAGAGGGGCCAGCGCGGCGACCGCCCGGCCCAGGAGCACCCCGGCATGGCGGCGGTCGTCGAATCTCACTTCATCCGTAACGCTTGACGTACCTGTCGAGCCAGGGCATCACGTGGTCGATGTACTCGGCCGACTCGTCCATGGGCAACGTGCGTGCTGCGTAGTTCATCAGCATTATCTGTCGGGCGGCATGGAAGCCGTCCAGTTGGCTCTCGTCGATGATGGGCCACTCAGCGATCGACTCGAAGCCCTTGCGAAAGGCCTGACGTATGTCGTCCCTGATCTCACTGGCCCGCGACGAGTAGAGCGAGATGGCGGCGTCCTGAGCCGGGAGGGCGATCATCACGTCCTCGAAGTCGAAAGCGTGGATCCGACTGCCGGCGAGATGGACATTCCACTCGTGAAGGTCGCCATGGACTACCTGGGGCGAGGCGATGGCATAGGAGCCCACGATGACCGTCTGTGACAGACCAATCGCCTGCTCGATGATCTTGAGACGCGCCATGTCGAACAGGTGGGCGTACTCGGGAGTGTGGAGGATGACCGGATCGAGGTCTTGCTGGTAGTAGAAGACCTCGTCCCAGATGCGCATCTGGGCACCCGGGGGTGGCGACCACGTCCGGCCGTGCTCCTGGAGTGCGGCACTCATCGCCCCCAAGAGTCGGTAGGCGAAGGTTCCCGAGCCCTCGGCCATGGGTCGGCCGGGGACCCAGGAGAAGAGCACACAGGACCGTTCCTTGTCTATGCCCTCGTCGAACTCGTCGATGATCATCCGCTTCTCCGAGGAGCGAATCGGCTTGACCACTTCCAGGTCGGTCCCATTGCGAAGGGCGTCGAGCCACGCCACCTCGATCTCGATGTTGCTGCGTGAGTTGGCGTGTGGGGTACCCACGCGCAAAACGAACTGCTGGCCGCTCTCGGTTACGACGCGGAACATCACGTTCGAGTGGGTGGCGAGATGCGTCACCTCCCTCACGGCGAAGGGGTACTTCTCCAGCACCCTCTCCGCGAGCGGGAGGAGTCGTGTCGCCTCAGCTTGGTTGCGAGATACATCCATGACAGGGGCGGGTCTGTTTGCCCACCCATGATTCTGGTCGAGATCGGTTAGGGGCGGAAGCAACCCCTAGTGGTTCGTTCGACCCCTTTTCCAGCGTCAGTCGCGCAGAGCCCTTTCCAGCGCCGTGCTGTCGATGGCTGCCTCCCCTCGGCGGCGATGCCATCGATCCCACAGATACAGGTAGCTGGGGAGGAAGAGGACGGCGGCAATGAGGGCGAGCAGGATCGTGTACGCCGTCACGAAGCCGAACTGCCGGAAAGGAATCGTCGACGAGACCACCAGGATCCCGAATCCGGCCACGGTGGTCAGCGCTGAGCCTGCCAGCGCTCCGCCTGTGAAGGTGAGCGTGGACTCTATCGCCTGGTCGGCATCGTCAGTTCGTGACCGATCTTCCTCGTAGCGGTGCGTTATATGGATCATGTATGGGATCCCGATGCCGATGGCGAGAGCCGCGATGGTGGCGGTCACCGGGCCGAATGGAATTCCCAGCCCCGCCATGATCCCGAACGCGAGCAGCACGACCAGGCCAACTGGCACCGTGGTGATCACCCCGAGGAATGGGCGCCGAGTCTCGACCCAGAAGTTGATTATCAAGAGAATCAACGCTGCGCCGAGGGTCAACAGCAGGGAGCTGACCTGCGAATCGCGAAGCGACGACACCACGACATCACCCACGATCTCCTGCGAGGTGACCACAGCGTCCAGACCCTCATCTCTGACCGGGTCAAAGGCATCATTGAGGTCATCGGCCAGCGTTCCGGCGCCATCGCCACCCGCCTGGGTCGAGATGCGGAACAGAGCGGCGGTGTAGCCGGAATCGTCGCGATTGAGAACGCCGGCGACTTGGTCTGGTGCAGCGTTCATCGCTGCGTCGTAGAGAGCCTCGACGGAGTCGCCCGAAACGGTCAGATCCGGCCCGAGGCCGACGCTCTGGGCTGCCGTGCCGACCTCGGGGACGAAATTCGGCGACTCAGGGTTGGCGAGCTGGGCAATGACGGAGACCGGTGATTGCGCCACGGGGAATCCATCGACCACGACGACATTCTCGACACCCGACATGTTGGCCGTGGCCTCGGCCATGGCGTTCCAGGCATCCCCGGAGGTGACGTCGCCTTCGATGAGGGCGCTCGTCGTCTCGGGGAACGCGAATCGGTCTCCCAGCGCTACCGCCGTCTGACGGATCGGAGAAGTGGTGGGGACGAAGTCGAGGAAGTCGAACTTTGCCTCGAGTTGGGTGAAGGTCGCCCAGCCACCGAGCCCCCCGAGCGCCAATGAGATGATGACCATGCCAATAGCGAACCTCTTGGCCAGGATGGAGGTCGAGCCGATGATCCGGGGCAGGAGCCGAGATGAGTTGCCCGCGAGAGACTCCTCGTCGAGGGTGCCTTTGCGAGCGCCGATTCGGTCGAGCACCTCGCGAACGGCCGGTACGAAGGTGATGGCGAGCAAGAACGAGGCGGTGATGCCGATTGCAGCCAGGGCTCCGAACTCACGAAGAGCCGGAATCTCGTTGAAGACATTCGTGAGGAAACCAATGGCAGTTGTGATAGTCGCCAGCGCGAGTGCGATGCCGACGGTCTTTACGGCCCTCGTGATTGCCTGGTCGACCGTCGCACCTGACGTCAACTCCTCGCGGTACCGGGAAGTGAGGTGTATCGCGTAGTCGACTCCGAGCCCGATCAGCAGGATCGGGAGGATCTGGGTCATGGGCCCCTGCTCCCCAAATATGAAGTACCCGAACCCGTTCATCCACGAGATCGCAAAGAAGATCGTGGCCATAGTCACCATGGTGTCTGCAACCGTTCGGCGCAATCGTCCGGATGCCACGGACCAAGCAGCGAATACCACGAGGAGCACGCCCGCGGCAGCGAGTGCCACCGGCCCGGTCTCCCAATCCGCGATCACCCCGGGGAACACGTCTGGGAAAATCGCTGCCAACGACGGCAGCGTCACCGCCACAATCGCTCCGATGAGGAGGACGAATCCGATGATCGTGAGCG
>JBAPYG010000498.1:0-3198 GCA_049284615.1 Acidimicrobiia bacterium | reverse complement strand
CGTTGGGCGCTGAGGATCTATCGACCCTCGTCGTCGAAGTGGGCGCCTCCGTCACCGCCAACGGTGCCCTCGGGACCGGCCGGTTCCGGGGCCTTGAAGTTGTTGGGCATGTTCCCGCCCTTCACCCCGTTGACCGACTCGGTCGAGTAGGCGTAGTGGAGAACCGCGAATGCCACCGCGTCGGCGTTCACATCCAACGCGTGGAGGCTCACGTTGTCGAACGTGTCGCACGCCAGGTGGTAACAGGGGTCGAACTGGTCACCGACCGTCCCACCCCAGATCGCCTGTTGCTCGGCCGTCTTCGGCACCTCGGCTCCGGTGAACAGACCACCGGCAGGGATGTCGTTGTTGATGAAGGCCTGGTAGTCGCTACGACCGCTGAACTCTGCGTCGTCGTAAGGCTCGCCGGCCCAGGTGAAGTACGACTCGAAGAGATCCTCGATCGCAATCGAGCCATCGGGCACCGGCACGGGGGCGGGGAACCCGGACTCGTCACCGTCGTACACCATGAAGATGTAGTTGGGTGATCCCACCATGTCGAAGTTCAGGTACAGGGCGATCTCCTCGAGCTCTTCCTGACTCAAGTCGGCGACATAGGCGCTGGATCCGAGCAGACCACTCTCCTCGGCTCCCCACCAGGCGAAACGGAGTGTGTTCTCCGGTTGCAGGCTGGCAGTCTGTTCGGCCACCTCGAGCAAGACTGCGGAGCCACTGCCGTTGTCGTTGATGCCTGGCCCCCGCTGCACCGAGTCGAGGTGTGCGCCGGCCATCACCACATTGTTCGGATTCTTCCCCGGCAGTTCGGCGATCACGTTCACCTGGGGCCGGTCCTCGGGTGGGTCGACGTCGACCAATGCGGTCGAGCCCGACTGGGAGAGGGCGACGCCATCGGCAAAGGAGCCCCCAACGACGGGTATCGCCACGACGTTGGGACCACCCAGGGTCCCCACGATGAGCCCTTCACGGGTCGGATCGTTGCCCTGGTTGAAGATGACCACCGCCTCGGCACCGGCCGCCTCGGCGTTGAGCGCCTTGACCGAGAAGTTGCAGGTGCCACGCTGGATCAAGGCGATATCACTTGGGCCGCTGAAGTCGATACCTGCGAAGTCGGACGCCTCACAACCACTGCTGCTGTCACGGGGAGGGGCGAGTGCCAGGTCGACCGGGACCACGGTGCCCGTCACCTCGCCGAATCCGGTGCCGGTGAAAGCTCCCGTCTCATAGGTTGCGCTCAGTGGGGTCAGCTGTTGCAGTGTCGGCGGTGGTGTGAAGATGAAGTCGAATTCGTGCAGTTCGACCTCCCAGCCAGCGGCTTCCATGGTGTCGACCACGTACTCGACACTGGCGGTGTAACCCGGCAGGCCGGCGGCACGGGTGCCACCGTTGGCATCCGCTGCCGCCTGCAGAGCGGCCTGGTGTTCCCGGACTCCTTCCAGCCGAACGCACTCCAGCAACTTATCGATGGTGTTGTTCGCTCTCGTGTCACATGCGCTCTGTGACGGTGCCGCCAGCGCCGTGGCGGCGGGCATGATGACGCTGAGCGCGATAGCGGCAATCGCCACCGCCATCGTCGAGCGTCGTCGTGGGGCTGTCATGACAGATCCTCCTTCGCCTCGGACCGTTCACCGGCTGTGTCCCGGCCGGTCCGCAGCCACAAAAGTGGCTGTCGTTCATCCTCCGTCACCGCCCGGCTCGAAACATACACGTCTACCGCTAGCGGTGGGGCCGGTCGGGCTCACCCCCCATGCACCGAGATGTATGGCCGCTCCGGGATCAGGCTCGCCCTCTCTAGAGCTCGCCTGCCAAGCGATAGAACCCGTCGATCCACTCCCCCGACGACATCCCGAATTCGTCGCCGTTGCGAACGATGATCACGTCGTGCGCCGGTGACACATAGATGAACTGGCCGTGGTCACCCTCGGCCATGATGTCCGCAGGCCCTCCCTCCCGGAGCAGCCCGTACCACATGTACTTGTAGAAACCGTGCCCGTCGTCGAAGACGAAGGGGCCCCAGGCGTGTGAGTAGTAGCCGGCGTTGTGGGTGGTCTCATCGAGTGAAGTCGACTCCTCGACCCACCCGGCGCTCACGATCTGCTCCCCTTCCCATTTCCCTTGATCCAGGATCAAACGGCCGAGCTTGGCGAAGTCGATCGGCCTGGCGTTGAGACCGGCCTCCATTTTCTCGAACCCACTCTCCTCGCTGTCGAGCGACCACGCTCCGTCGTATTCCATGCCGATCCGATCCCAGAGCCGACTCTGGGTGTACTCGGTGACCGACATTCCCGTGGTGCGCTCGAGGATCATGCCGAGCAGTTGGGGGTGGTACTTGTTGTAGAGGAAGTACTGGCCGGGTGGATCGACGATGTTCGTGTTGGCCAACGAGATCTCTCGCTGATCCGGGTAGTAGGTGGTCAATGGGTCGTCACCGTTGAACAGCCACCACCTGAGCTCCTGGTAGTCGAGACCGGAAGCCATGAGCAGGAGATCCCTGATGGTGATGCGGCGAAAGTCGGCATCCCTCCCCAGTAGCTCAGGGAGGTACTCGGTGATCGGGTCTTCCACGCTGTCGATGAGCCCTTCGTCGATTGCGATGCCGACGAGCACCGAGTCGAAGGACTTGGCCACCGAGAAAGATGTGGCCATCGAATCTCGTCCGAACCCGTCGCCGTACGTCTCGGAGAGGATGATGTCGTCTTTGATCACGATGAGAGCCTGGGTGTCGGTCTCGGCGAGGAAGACATCGAGATCAGTCGTCCCGAACGCAGACTCGATCGCCGCCCTGGCATCGGACGACTGCGCCTCCGCAAAAGCGAATGGCGTGGCCGAAGCCGTGAGCGGTCGGAGCGGGAACCCGTGTAGATAGTCGTCGACCGACGACTCGCGCGACGTCAGGGTGCGGGCGACGTACTCGGGTGAGTAGACCACGGCGCCCGCGATCACCCATACGACGAACAACCCCGCGATCACCCCGAGACCGATGCCCACTCGCTTGACCCATCTAGTCATGTGACAGGGCCGCCTCTCTTCTCACCATGGCCCTCATCGGCTACCACCGGTGATGGACCGAAGCATGTCGCACACTTTCTAGTCCCCCATTCCCTTCTCGATCGGCTGACCTCCGTAGGCCACGTAGAGGATGAACATGCGGAGCCAGGTGAGGAACAGAAGTGCGGCGAGTGCGCAGACCAGGATTATCGC
>JBAPYG010000497.1:0-6818 GCA_049284615.1 Acidimicrobiia bacterium | reverse complement strand
CCTAGTCAACCAATCAACCCAGCGGTGATCCGATGTGGTTGAGACCCTTCGCCGGCGCCAATATTTGGGTACCGACAATCCCTTGCCGGCATATCCACGGGGAACACTCCCGAAAGCAGTCTGCAAGACCGATGGTCGACGGGTCGAGTCCGTTCCTGACCAGGGATGGCGTATTACCCGCGGCGTAGGGTTCTCTCGACCGGTCCGGCCGAAAACGTGTTGTGACAGCCCGACAGAGACGTCTTGGAGACGACTCTTCTGTTGTATCAAACCTCCACGGACAAGCTCTTCGAGACTGGATGACCAAAGCATGAAGATACGTGTGCCCGTGATGATCCAAGATCCGACGATCTCGGCGGCGAAAGGGATGGCCGATACCGAAAACGTCGACATCGAGGATGAGTTCTTCCTCGACGGCCCGGTGAGCCGAAGACTCGCCATACTCAACTTCGACCCGGCGACCGGACGTCTGAACGAGGGGGCAAAGTTCGTCGCGCCTGGCAAGGATCGAGTCCTTGGTAGGTATGACGTCAACCCGATTGCCAGCGATCCTCTGTTCCTCCAGGTGTCGGTGTACGCCACGATCATGAAGACGATCGCCATGTACGAGCAGCCCGACGTGTTGGGGAGACCCGTCCAATGGGGATTCCCCGGATCCCAGCTACTCGTCATCCCCCGCGCCGGAGATTGGGCGAACGCCTTCTACGAGCGCTCCTCGCGCAGCCTCCAGTTCTTCAGCTTCGCCCACAACGGCGGCACGGTGCACACCGCCCTGTCCCGTGACATCGTGGCCCATGAGACCGGACACGCCATCCTCGACGGGATCGCTCCCGACCTCCTCGATGCCATCACCCCCCAGGCGCTCGCCCTCCACGAGTCAATAGCTGACCTGACCGCGTTGCTCATGGCGTTTGCCAGCCAGACTCTCCGTGAGACGGTGCTTGAACAAAACAACGGATCGATCGCCCACCCCTCAGCCTTCAACCTGGTGGCCGAGGAGTTCGGTGGCGCCCTTCGCGGGGGCCGTCCGCTTCGTGACTTCGCCAACAACGCCAGCCTGATCGCAGGGCCAGGACTCGATCCCGTCAGCAGAACCCAACCCCACGAGCTCAGTCAGGTGATGAGCGGCGCCCTCTTCCCGGTGATGCTCCATATGCACCAGGAGATGACTGACCAATTCGTGGCCGACGGGATTGAGCCACTCGCCGCCGCCGGCAGAGCCCTCGGAATCTGCGCACTCCAATTCGGCCGGATCATGCTGCGTGCCCTCGACTACCTCCCTCCGGGCGAGGTTTCGTTCCGCGACTATGTGTGGGCAGTCGTCGCCTCCGACACTGTGTCCAACCCCGACACGTCCGGGCCTAGAGACCTGTTGATGAGCGAGTTCACCCGACGCGGGGTGCCGGTCGACCCCGAATCCATAGCGGCAGAGCTCTACTTGGACGCTCCCCAACTCCAGGACGTAGATCGGCGGATGCTCGTCGACAGCGACTGGGCCGCGTTCGACTTCGTCTCCCGCAACAGGGAACTCTTCAACATCCCGGCGGATGTTCCCTTCCGGCTCCGCCCTCGACTCGACGTGACCAAGTCCTACTTTCGCCAGTCGGGTGAGGAGGAGAAGCGAGAGCTCATCTTCAAGGTGTCCTGGGACGCCGACGAGGCCAACCCGATCGGCCGTTCTTACCCGTCGATGCGGACCCTCACCGTGGGAACCACACTCGCCATCTCCTGGGACGAACCGACGATTCGGGCCCGTCTCACCCACCAACTCACTCCCGATCAGGCAAGCGATCGCACCGACATGCTTCGGCAGCTCGACGCGGAAGGGACGTTGATCCCGGGCCGTCCGGTGACCATCCCTTCCGTGGCCAGCCGGAGAGTCATCGGCCCCCAACGCATTGGTGACACGATGCGACTGGCTGGGACCGGGCTCACACTGCACATCGCCGGGCCGTGGTCACCCCCACTCGAGGATCAACCGTGAACGTCCTCAGAGTCAGGGCCTACAACGTCCTGTTTGGGGACGCCTTACTGATCTCGGTTCCTGATGAGGATGACAACGGGACCGAGGTCACGCGGCACATGATGGTTGACTTCGGCAATGCCTTGAGCACCGCGGGTGGCGAAGACGAGGTGTTCGAGAAGATCGTCGACAACGTTCTGGACGTGCTCGACGGCAATCCGCTCGACCTCTATGTCATGAGTCATGAGCACCTGGATCATGTTCAAGGCCCGCTGTTCACGTCGACCCGTCTCGGGCGAGATTTGGCGGCTCGAGAGGTCTGGCTGCCCGCTTCAGCCGAGCCTGGCTACTACGACGACCACCCCGAAGCCCGCGAGAAGAGGCTGAAGGCGATCGAGACATACGAGCAGATCGCAGCGTTCGTCGGCGCCGATGCCGGCCACCCCACTCTCAACACTCTGATGCTCAACAACAACCCGAGACGGACATCGGACTGCGTCGACATGATCCGCGACATGAAGGTGGGTGGGGACCCCCCCGTGTACGTCCATCGGGAGCTGGATATCACCGGCCGGCAACCGTTCCGGCGAGCGACCATCGAGGTGTGGGCTCCGGAGGAGGACACCTCCGTCTACTACGGCCGGTTCAAGCGGATGAACCTCGGCCTGACCGGTTCCGGGATCGATGATGAAGAACCAGGTCCCATCGACGTCATCCCACCCCCAGGCGTAGATGCCGGTGCCTTCTACGACTTGGTCAGTCAGCGCCGTACCGGCCTCGTCGAGAACCTGTTCACAATCGACAAGGCGTCAAACAACTCGAGCATCGTGTTCAGCCTGCACTGGGCGGGGTGGGTGCTCCTCTTCTCCGGCGATGCCGAAGAGCGGAGCTGGCAGGAGATGAACAAACGCAACCTGCTGCAACCGGTTCACTTCCTCAAGGTGTCGCACCACGGAAGTCACAACGGAACCCCACCTGATGACCTGCTCGACTTGGTCCTTCCCCCGGCGCCACCCGACGCCAAGCAGCGCAACGCCCTGGTGTCGACTCATCCCGATGCATACGACAGCGTCCCGGACGAGCCCACGATCGCCGAAGTCGAGGCACGGGTGTCGACGCTTCGGCGGACCACCGAAGCCGATCCCGGCGAGTTCATCGACCTCGAATTCGCCGATGACGACTGAGGTGAAAGAGATGTCGAAAAACATCGTCTTGTGTCTCGACGGGACAGGAAACCAGGTCAAAGCCGATCAGAACACCAACGTCGTGCGTCTCTACGAACTGCTCGACCTGTCCCGGCCCGACCAGCAGGTCGCCTTCTACGACCCAGGTGTGGGCACTTTCAGCTCGGGTGGTGCGTGGACGCCACTGAGCCGTTGGCTCACCCGGATGCTCGGCCTTGCGTTTGGCTACGGAATCAAGACCAATCTCGCCGAGGCGTACACCTTCCTCATCGAGAACTACTCCCCCGGTGACCGCGTCTACGTCTTCGGCTTCTCCCGCGGGGCGTTCACCGCTCGCGGCCTCACCGGAATGAGCTATCGAGCAGGTCTCCTCCGTCGTGGCGCGGAGAACTTGGTGCCCTACCTCGTATCCCACTTCACCAGTGGCAGAGACTGGTCAGAAGACGACTGGGGGCGGATCGACCGCTACGCCTCCAGCTTTTCGATCCGCACCGATGACAGGTTGTCACTACCCATACACTTCCTGGGCCTTTGGGATTCGGTCAAGGCTTTGGGCTATCTCCGTTGGAACCCGAGTTGGCCGTACACCCGCAAACTCCTCAACGCCCGAACCGTGCGCCACGCCGTCTCCATCGACGAAAAAAGACGGCCATACGCTGAATATCTGGTGGAAGACTCCGAGCGCATCGATCTCGATGAGGTCTGGTTCGCCGGGGTCCACTCCGACGTGGGGGGCACATTCGACGACGACGATCGGCTCTCCCGGATCACACTCAAGTGGATGGTCGACCACGCCCTGGACTCAGGGGTTCTCATCCGGCCCGACGGCTATAGCCGCGAATGCGCTCCTCAGACCAGCGACGCGGTGGACGGAGTAGTGCATCAGATGGGTTGGTTCTGGGCGCTACTCACCTACCGCAGACGACCGATCGCGACGATCGGCGGACTACAGCCACGTGTTCACGCCAGCGTTCGGGAGCGGATCCAAGGCCGGCCGGACTACCGGATCGGCACCGATCCCGGATCTGTTCATTGGGTGGATGAGAACTGGACGAGTCCGCATGAGTCCATGACGGAGACGACCGATGACAACATCCACACCGGACCGGAGTATCACAGAGCCTGATCCACGCCTCTTGCTCACGAGGTGACTGAACAGTGAGAACCGACAGAGTCTTGGTGGGATTGCTGACGGGACTTGTCCTGTCGCTGGCGTCGGTCGCCATTGCCCAGGACGTGCCCTTCATGGCGATCGAGCCGACTCGAGGAGCCCCGGGGACTGAAGTGGCTCTTTCCGGCGGCGGGTTCCCAAATAGCCCTCAGGACCTGCGGGTGGAATGGACCTCAGGACAGGTCGTCCAGGAAATGAAGCACGAGGCGATGGTCGAGTCAGGAGAATTGACCGGAACTGCGGAGATACCGGCCAGCGCCACCTCTGGCGAAGGCAAAGTCGAGCTCTGCGCGCTCGACACGGGTTTCGACGACGTCGTGACCGAAAACGATTGGTTCTGCGCCTCCGCCAGCTTCGAAGTCGTCCCCCTGATCATCGAAGTCAACCCCTCCTCTGGCACCCCCGGTGCAGAGTTCGAGATCACCGGCTCGGGGCTGCCGATAGGCGGGTCGACCGAATGGAACATCACGTGGGGCCCGGATCGGATCGTGGTGGGCACCCTGGTCGTTGGGGAGGACGGAACCTTCACTGGCGACGCCATGGTGCCATCTGACGCCAGCGAAGGTGACGTCCCGGTCGAGATCTGTCGTTCCGAGGCCTTTCGGGCCACTTCCGCCACGCCCGCATGTGCTTCCGCAGATGCTCCCTTCCAGGTCCGGCTGCCGGAGGTGACCGCCACTCCGGCCGAGTTGCTCGCCGGGACCCCGTTCGACTTGAGCGGCGAGGAGTGGTGCTGCCCCGGGTCGACGGGCCAGGTGCGCGATACCGTCACCGACGAGCCGTGGGGTGAGGTCGTGGTCGACGAGTCGCGAACTCTGCGTGGGACAGCCGTCGTTCCCGAAGGGACCAACCCCGGTGAACATCAACTCGAAGTGTGTGTCATCGAGTTGTGTCGCACTGTGTCCGTCACGATCATCCCACCTGCACCGACCACGACGAGTCCGCCGGGTGTGTGTGGCGTACAGCCGGGCTCCCTGTTGGTCGAGCCGGCGTCTGGTCTACCCGGATCGGCGATAACGGTCGACCTCATCGGGTCGAGTGGATCACCCCCATCGTGTTTCGTGGTTCTGCAACTCGCTGGACAGGACCTGGCTGAGGTGGAGCTGACACCCGGAGAACTCACCGCGATCGAAGGGCTGGTCCCAGCCGACCTCGACGCCGGCGCCGCCGAACTGATCGCAAGAGACCCGATATCGGGCGAAGCCCTGGCGTCGACCTTCTTCAATGTCGAAGGCCTGACCGCGGAGCCGCCGTTCCCATGGATTTGGGTAGCGGGTGGGGTTGCACTCCTCATTGCCCTCATCGCACTCATGCGAGCAATGCAACGCCCCAAGTCGACGATCGTCGACCCAGTCTCAGACCTCACACCCGACCGCGATCTTCCGAAACTCGGGCTGCCGGTCGTTCCCGCTCGATGGGTAGAGGCACGTCTCTACGCACGTGACGGCGTGAACGAAGAGCCGGTCGCCTATTTCCGCTCCGGAGCAACCCACCGCATCGAAGTCCAGGTAGGCGCGTCCAGCCTTCCTGGCGAGGAGGTCGCTCCACAGGTCATGCGGGTGGTGCTCACCGAGCCCGATCTGATGGACGCTCCGCAGACCGCAGAGATCATCATCCGGGATTCCGGCGCCAGCACGAGCGCCTCGTTGACCATGGCGATACCCGAGCAGACCGCATCGGTACACGGACGTCTCCTGTTGATCGACAGTGCCAACCGGATAGTGCAGAGCGCGCGCCTGCCCGCCACAGTCGGTGAGCCACCGCCAACTCAGCCTCACAACGTCGCCACAACCGAGTCGGTCTTCCGTGCCGCCACCGTCCCGGTGACCGGCGCCGGGGTCGCAGCAGCCGTCGCAGTAGGCGGGGGTCGCTTTCCGGATCTCACGGTGGTCTCGGGCTCCGAGCCCGCCGAACTGATACGGCTCCCCGACACCGGTGCCGAAGCAGTCGAGCGGATCCGGCACCGGCTCGCAGATATCGTCGATAGCCCGGACGACTTCTCCAGCCTCGACAGTGAGGACACACGGAGCCTCTTGATCTTCCTGGCCAACCACGGGGTCCTTCTCCGCAACGCGATCGTGACCGACTTCTTGGGCGAGGCTCTGGCCGCCAGCACGTCGATCCAGTTGGCTTCCATGGTGCCGGACGCGTACCTGCCGCTCGAATTCGCATACGAATTCCCGGCTCCGGATACCAGCGCCCGTCTCTGCGATCGGGCCGGCGACACACTCCGTTCTGTCGAGCCCTTGGCACCATGCCCGGGCATGCACGATGAGATGGTTGTTTGCCCGCTCGGATTCTGGGGGCTCACCAAGGTGATCGAGCGCCACACCTTCCAGAAGCGGGACGACCTACCCGACGGCTTCCTAGCGCGGGCCCAACCCGTCGGCGAACGAAACCGAATCATCTGGGACGGCGGCGTCATAGTCGCGTGGAGCCAGCGCATCGATGCTCACGACCGCGAGTCCAGCGCTCGTCTCCGCGCTGGTCTGGAGACACG
>JBAPYG010000496.1:0-5513 GCA_049284615.1 Acidimicrobiia bacterium | reverse complement strand
GAAGGCGGTGTCTTCGGTGATGTCCGGTGGGTAAGGGTATGTGTCCCCCGAGGCCACCACCGACCGGAAGATCGGCCAGATCTCGGCCCAGCGCTCCGGTCCCGCCTGCTCGAATCCCAGTGCGGGGACAGACGCCATCTAGCCCGGGGCCAGTGTTCTCTCCGCCCGCCAGGCCTCCCGCTCCGTGTAGTCGAAGTACTTGGTCTTCTCGATGACGATGTGGGGCCGGTCGAAGATGGACGACGTGAGGTGGCCATTGTGGATCCGCACGTTGAAATAGTGCTTGGGGGAAAGTGACTCGACGGCCTTGGCGTGCATCTTCGAGGTCCGCCAGAACTGGGTGTCGATGGGGTCGTCGTGGAGGACCATGTTGGCCCAGTGACCATCGGGCAACTCCACCGAGGCATAGGTCAAGATGCCGGGATACTTGGCGAACTCGCCGACGATCTCCGAATTGGCCTCCTCGAGGTCCCAGGCGTCGGTGTCGGGACGCTTGTCACCGAAGAACCCGACGACACACAGACCGGGATGGACCCTGACCCGCTGCCAGCTGCAGACGAGCAACCGATGGGTGTAACCGGCGGAACGCCAGACCAGCTTCTGATAGGGCTCCAGCACGCGAACACCCTCCTCGACCTCCACGGCCACCCCCCGCAGATCGGACAAGATGGCGTGCAGTATCCCCAGGTCGCGCTCCGTCTTCTCGACGGCCGCGAAAGGTCGTCCTGACACGACTTCGTCTGGTCCCAATGTGACCGCTGCCGACACTCTCCCACCTGTGTTCGCTCAGATCCCATTCTATTCGGCCGTCATCGGGATTCGTGGACCGGAACCGAGTCAGGGGCTCGAAACACGAGCCCGCTCACCGGCATCGGGTGACCCAGGACGAGGCCCCGCCCCGTAGTCAGCAGCGCCTCCACGGCGAGCCTGGCCTCGAGACGTGCGAGGTGAACCCCGAGGCACGCATGGGGGCCTCGGGCGAAGGTGACGCTCCGTCGCAGATTCGCCCGGGTCAGATCGAATCGATCGGGATGAGGGAAGACTTCGGGGTCTCGGTTGGCCGCGCTGAGCGAGACTCTCACCAGGTCACCCTTCGCGATCTTGGCGTCACCAAGTGTGATGTCTCCCGTGGCGTAGCGGTCGACCACCGATGCCGCCGGCTCGAGAAGGAACGACTCGTCGACGAAGTCGGCGACGAGGCTCACGTCGTCGGAGAGCCGGCGGCGCAACCATGGCTCGCTGAGCAGGTGCAGATAGGCGATCGCAGTGCTGCTCTCGGACGTGACGATCCCTCCGAACAAGAGGACGGCGACATTAGAGACGATCTCGCCGTCGTCCAGTGTCCCGCCGCGATCGACGGCGGCGAAGAGCTCACTGGTGGCGCGGTCTCGGGTCACTGCCTCGCCCAGACGTCGAAAAGCGGCCCTGGCCCGGGCGGGAACCTCGCCTCCCCTGGTCACGGTGTCGACACCGGCGACGATGTCGCGATACCAGGAGAGAACCTGAGCCGGCTCGGCGTCTTGGAGGTCGAGGACGCGGGCCATCAGATCCACGGCGAGCGGCCCGGCCACATCGGCCCGAAGATCACCCGAGCCCTTCGCGACGACCCGGTTCATCAGCATGTCGGCCCGGGACCGGGCGAACTGCTCCAACCCACCGACCCTTGACATTCGCAGTGACCCGACGAACGGGTCTCGATGTCTGCGATGCGCCGACCCATCGAGGGAGAGCATGCTGGGGCCGATCACTTGCTGGGTCGAGAAGCGGGGATCATCGACCGTGAAGGCGCCCGCGTCGAGCATCACCTCGGTGGCCAAAGCATGACCGGTCACCAGCCAGGCATCGATGGCGGGCACCTACGACACCGGGGCGGCTTCTCGGAGACGATGGAGTGTCGGATGCGGCTCGTTGGCGAGCTCGGAGAGCGACGGGCCGGTCATGACGACACCGTCGAACCCTGCTCAGCCGTCGTTCGAACGTCGCCGCGGGCGACGCACTCTTCCCGCGGTCGCCATGGGCGGCTTCCCGCCGAGACGAGACACGACGTCGGCCATGTCGAGCGACGCTTGCGGCTCGTGTGTGTCCACGGCGATGCGGATCTGTGCGATGTGCTCTGGGATCGAACCACAACACGCACCGACGATGTCTGCCCCGGCATCCAGTGCGAGCTGCGCATATGCGGTCATGTCGTCGGAGGAGGACGGGTACCACAACGTCCCGTCGATCATCTGCGGTACGCCACAGTTGGCTTTGGCGACGATCGTCGTGCTCGGATCGGCGCGGCGCATCTCGCTGACCGCCACCACCACGTCGGCCGGGCCCACCCCGCAGTTGGCCCCGATCGCCGTGGCCTCCGGGCTCGCATCCCGCCACCATGAGGCGAGCTCCACGGGGGGGAGGCCCATCATCGTCCTCCCGTGGGTGTCGAAGCTGAACGTCGAGACGATGGGGAGACCGGTGCGCGACGCGGCCTCGACGGCCGCCGCCAGCTCTTCGATGGAGGAGAGGGTCTCGATCCAGATCACGTCGGCACCGGCGTCGGCGAGCACCGACGTCTGCTCGGCGAACAGCTCGACTCCCCGCCCGTGGGTGAGCTCGCCGAGAGGCTCGAAGAGTTGGCCGGTCGGGCCGACCGAGCCGGCCACGATCACGTCCCGGCCCGATTCGGCCACGGTCTTTCGGGCCACCTCGACCCCGGCCCGGTTCAGCTCGGCCAGACGCGCCCCGAGCTTGTCCAGATCGAGCCGCGCCCGGGTGCCACCGAAGGTGTTGGTGAGGATTATGTCGGCGCCGGCCTCGATGAAGCCTGCGTGGACTTTGGAGACTCGGTCCGGGAACTCCACGTTCCACAGCTCCGGAGTCGAACCGGCCTGCAGACCCAGCTCGAACAGAGACGTGCCCATGCCCCCGTCGGCGACGAGCCGGCCCTTGTCTCGCAGAGAGTCCTTGAGTTTGTTTCCCATGTCGATCGGACCTTTCGGATCGACCGGGACCGTCGAGAAGTCGGGAGTGACAAGGTCGTTCCGGTTCGGAGCCGGAACGGCGGATTGCCGCTTTAGCCTGATTTCTAGAGCGCCCGCAAGCTGGTCGATCAAATTGGCGCTGTTACTCCCGACAGCCTATCAGCGCGGATCAGGATTGGGTAGCGACGTCCTCGCCATCGGCCGGACGATGGTCGGAGATCATCCTCTCGACGAGGGGGATCGGGATGCTGTGCCGGCTGCGCTCACGCTCGGAGACGAAGGTGCTGGGCGGGATGCGACGATCGAAGGATCTGACGTAGACCTCCTGGTTCTCGGCCATGAGATCCCAGCCTTTCGACCACATCCAGCCGGTGGGGCCGATGACCTCGCGTGCAGATCGGGGCAGATCGCTCTCCGTGTGACGATGACCAGCCCGCCGGGCCAGCCATTCATCTCGAAACGACTTCCATCCCATATCCCCAGTCTACGCCGGCGCGCGCGCTCAGTCGGTGAGTAGTTTGGCACCATTCCCCGACCCAGGTGGACCAGTGGACTTCCGAAGCGAGTCGACCTACAAGGAGACGCGGCTGCCCGTCGAGTACGCCTCCACCCTGCTCCCCGAGGCCTACCGGTCACCCGAATACCACGTCGAGGAGCAGTCGCAGCTCTTCGGCCGGAGTTGGGTGGCTTTGGCTGCCCGTTCCGAGATCACCGAGCCGGGACAGGCCATCGTCCGGTCGGTCGCCGGCCGGTCCGTGATAGTGACGATGGGCTCGGATGGGGAGATGAGGGCATTTCTCAACGTCTGCCGGCACCGGGGGTCTCGTCTCATCCGAGAGGACTGCACGTTGCGGGCCAATCGGATCCGATGCCCCTACCACGCCTGGGCCTACGACCTGGACGGGAACTGCATCGGCACACCCTTGTTCGAGGGCTCCGACATCCCCGAGGACATGCAGGCGGCGTTCGACATGACCGACACTCGCGCCTTCGATCGGGGGGACTACCCGCTGTTCGGGGTGAGCGTTCGGGTCTGGGGCCCTCTGATCCTGGTGTCACTCGACCCCGACACGACCCCACTGGGCGACTGGCTGGGCGATCTCGACCGGCGTCTCGACGGCTACGAGATCGGCGACTGGGTGATCCAACGCCGTAAGGACTACGACATCGGGGCCAACTGGAAGCTGATCGCGGAGAACTTCATGGAGTACTACCACCTGCCCTGGGTCCACCCCGAGCTGGCCAAGGTATCCCGAATTCAGGATCACTACCGCTTTCAGGGCCCCGGGATGTACACCGGGATGATGACGTCGCCCATCAGCGGAAGCGGCTCGGCGTGGATGGCGCTGCCACCACACGAAGGCGTCCCGGAGGCTGACCGCAACTCGGGGAAGTTCATGCTCCTGTTCCCCAACGCGGCATTGAGCATCCTGCCCAACCACTGTTTCCTCATGATCATGGAGCCGGTGGGTCATGACATGACCCTGGAGCGGTGTTTCATCCTCACTCACCCGGATTCGATGCTGGCCTCGGGCGCCGAGGAGGCGATGGCCGCGCTGGTCGAGTTCTGGGATGGTGTCAACCTCGAGGACATCGACATCGTGGAAGGGGTCCAACTCGGGCTGTCGACACCCGAGTACCAGGGGGGCCGCATGTGCTACCGGTTCGAGGAGCCCGTTCATCGATTCCAGAACATGATCGTCGATCGCATGGTGGGTGTCGACCACATACCCCCAGGCGATGAGACGGAGCGGGCCCCCATGTTCGGGGAGTAGACGGGAAACCGAGGGATTCGGGCGACGAGCGAAGGGGTCATCTTCCGGACATAGGGGACCGCCCGCTACGTTTGGCCCATGGTTCTTCCCGACGGTGCCCCGCGACCGGAGCGTCGACGAACCCGGGCCGGTGGCACCGCGCTGGTGACCCTGGCGGTCGCAGGCCTCGTCATCGGGCTGTTGACGCTTTTCGCCACGACGTCGTCCGAGCCAGGCAGTGATGAGGATCCACAGGCCGATGCCGTGGCCCCCGAGCCCGGCTGGCGAAAGGTGAGGACGCTTCCCAATGGCGCGGCGTACGCCCTGTTGAGTTTGAACGACGAGTTCCTGGTCTTCACCTCGGTGTCGAGATCCGGCGACCCCAACCTCGACGGGCTCCAGGTCTGGACATCCCGCGACGGGCTGGAGTGGGTCGGAAGTGACCCGGTGATCGAAGCCGGCAACGAGGTCCACCTGGTCGTCTCGAATGCTCTGGGGATCGTGGCGATCGGCCACGTCCCGAACGACACGGACGACCGGGCATGGCTCTCGGCGCATGGCGACACTTGGCTGCCGCTGATGGACGGTCTGCCACTCGATCCCGAGGACATCCCGGAGGGGCGACCCGATTCACTGTTCCCCGACCCTGCCGGCCCCGGGGGAGACATCGCAGCGGAGATCGGACCCGACCGTCGCGTGATCGGGCTCTCCGTGATCGAGACACGAAAGGTCGCTCTCGTCGCCCAGACTCTCGACAGGGGCAGGTCTCACGACCTCGAGCGCTTCGAGATCTGGT
>JBAPYG010000495.1:0-6664 GCA_049284615.1 Acidimicrobiia bacterium | reverse complement strand
GAGCTGTTCGGCACGCCGACCGATCTGCCCTGGGGTCTCGAGATCGATCCGGAGTTCCGCCCTGCGGCGTATCCCGACGCCGAGACGTTCCACCCGACGTTTCTCTACGAGTCGATATGGAACGTCGGCCTCGCCTTCTTCATCATCTGGGTTGGCAACCGGTTCCCCTCGATGCGCGGTCGGTTGATCGGCGTCTACTTCATCGGCTACGCCTTCATGCGCTTCCTGACCGAGCTGATCCGCACCGACACGACGTTCCGGTTCCTCGGGCTCTCCCGCAACGCCTGGGTCTCGATTGCGGTCATGATCCTGGGCGCGATCGTTCTCTGGTGGAAGAGGATCAGGGTCGAAGACGACCATTACTCGCTGGTTCCATCGACCTAGACCCGTTCGACGCAGTCTCGAGATCGGGCGACCCTCTGAGAGAGCCCTTTTGCAGAACCGCTTCCATGCGTTCTCGGTAGGCTCGGCTGGCAATGAGTGAGCCCAGATCTATCGATGCCGTTTACTGGACGTTCCGCTTCTGCTCTGGATCAAGCGGTCATTCAGTAGAAGGCGGCTGAGGTTGGCCCGTAGCGATGGTTGTCGATGACCTGATCCCGGCCGAAGAAAGCGAGCCTCTCCGACCGGTAGCGCTCTCGACCCGACTCTGGGTCGTCGTCCGGGTCGGTTCATGGACCGGCGCTTCACTTGGAGTAATCGCCTTCATGGTCGCAACTGCTTTTTGGGCGGAGAACGTCGTGGCGATTGGCGACGGACCATTCACAATCGTGATCGTCGCAAGTGTCAGGGGCCTCATCGTGGGGACGTCGCTCGTGTCGGTCCTCTTCGGCTCGATCGTGGCCGGTATGGCCAGATCCGCGGGCCCACGAGCGCACCCCGGCATGCGGTTGCGCTCGTCCCCGAGCGCGACGGCATTGTGGGGCGGAGTGGTCGGTCTCGTTCTGGGAGCGGTCGCCGGCGCGGTTCTGGCAGTTGGTGTGGGAAGTTCGGTGGACGGAGACCAGGCCCTGGTCCAACTCCCGGTGTTGGCGACTCTCATTGTGGTTGTGCTCGGGGGGGCAGTACTGGGGGTGACCACCGCCGCGATGACCCAGATCTTCGCCGTCCCGATCGTCGTCGAGGATGGCGCGGAAGAAGAGATCGACGCGATCAGAGCTCGGCTGGTCGATGCTGTGCGGATACCGGTGACGGCCTTGCTCTTCCTCCTGATGCTCGTGTTGCCGCTCGGATGGACCCTGGTGGAGGCCGCACCGCTCAACACGGCGGCCGCCCCTCTCGTGGCGACGCTCGTGGCGGGCGGCATTCTCGGCTTTGCAAGCCTCGTTGGCAACCGACCCAACATCCGCATCTCGATCGGTGAGTTCGGTGTGGCTCTCGCCGGCACGCTCGCCATCGTTGGCCTCGTCCTCTCTGTGATGTTCGCCCGTGGGCCCGCTGCTCCCGAGGTCCACGGTCCTGGGGGGACGGTCATGGTCGTAGCGACCCCTGACTTCACCTTCGACGAGTCAGCATGGTCGGTGCCAGAGGGGGAGGTGACCTTCGTATATCAGGACGGCGCCGACCTCGTCCACACATTGGCGATAGAAGGTAAGGAGGACGAGATGGAGTTGCGTGTCCAGGATCAAGGTGACGAGGACACGGGCACGGTCAACTTGCCACCAGGGACCTACACCCTCTACTGCACGATTCGCGGGCATCGTGAACTGGGTATGGAGGGCGCGCTCACCGTTGAGCCCGCCCCCGACGAGTCGCCTCCTCCGTCCGACGAGGGCGCATAACTGCTCCGGCTGGGTGTGTTCGCCCGCCATCGTTCAACGGCTTCGCATAGAGTGAGTGCCTGGCGCGCGGATCGCTCTGGGCCGACTGAGACATCGAGTAGGCCCGAGGTGGTCGGAAGGAGGCCAAATGCGTGTGATAAAGAGGATCGGTGTCCTCACAGTGTTCGCGATGATCGTCGTCTCCTGTGGAGGAGACGGAGGAGGTGCGATAGATGTCTCACTCTTCGAGTGGGAGGTCGATGCACCTTCGTCCGCTTCTGCGGGCGAGGTCACTTTCAATGCCACCAATGATGGAGGCGAGGCGCACGAACTCGTGATTGTCAAAGGAGTCGCTCCCGAGGATCTCCCGGTCGATGAAGACGGCAGAGTGATCGAAGACGACCTGCCCGACGGGTCGTTCGTCGGTGAGATCGAGGAATTTGATGCTGGTCTGACCGAGAGCGCGAGCTTTGACTTAGAAGAGGGCACCTACACGCTCTTCTGCAACATCATCGAAGAGGATGACGGCGAGGTCGAGAGTCATTTCCAAAACGGAATGGTCACAACCCTCGAGGTGACGAGCTGATCCGATTCGACCCTCGGTGTGGCGCCGGGAGTCATTTCTGGATGGAGTCGTTGGCCGGCACCGTGGCTCGGCTGCCGGCCGATGTCGCGACTCGTGTCTGAGGCGCGTGAAGCGGCTCAGGGCGTGAATCGGGCCTTGCGGCGCCGGGGCTCTTGCCTGCTTCTGCTGATCTTGATGACGATCCCCCTGACGTCGTGTTCCGCGGGGAGCCCGACAGATCAACTCCAGGGTGTGCTGTTGGAGGAGCCTCAGCCAAAGCCGTCCTTTGTGCTGACCGAAACGAGTGGCGAGAAGTACGACTTTGTCACCCGCACGGAAGGCAAGCTGACACTGCTCTACTTCGGCTATACCAATTGCCCGGACATTTGTCCGGTTCACATGGCCCAGATAGCCAGGACATTCGAGGAGCACCCCGAGATCGAAGACCAGTCCGAAGTGGTATTCGTCTCGGTTGACCCCGAACGCGACACGCCGTCGGTACTGCGAGCCTTCCTGGACAACTTCGGCCCCAACTTCGTGGGGTTGACCGGGACGACAGCGGAGCTGGAAGTCGCCGAGAAGGCTGCAGGTGTGCCGATGGCCGAGGTCGTCGGGGGTGGCGAGGACTACTCGGTGAATCACGCGGCTTGGGTGGTCGTCTATGCCCCGGATGGTTTGAGCTACAGCTTCTATCCGTTTGGCGTCAAACAGAGCCAGTGGAACAACGATCTCCAGATTCTGGCCGCAATCGAAGGATCCTGAGCACTCTCACTGCCGGCCTCCACGTCTAGGACCTGGGCGCTCAGGGCGTCAGGTCGACGGCGCGCGCCAGGTGGCTCATCAGCTCGTCCTGGTGGGCGCCGAGGGCGGTGAGCAGAGCCTTTCGGTCGTCGGCCTTGACCGCATCGAGGATCCTCCGATGCAGATCGACCTGAAGCCTCCACTTGTCCCCGCGTAACCACGACGGGACGGTCCCCTTCTCGATCCATTCGGCGTAGCTCACGGAGAGGATCTTGCGGTGGGCCATCTCGTACGTGGCGCGGAGGTACCGGTTCCGGCTCGCTCCCACCAGGGTGACGTGGAAGTCGGCGTCGGCGTCGATCCACGTCTGGAGCCGGTTCCTGGATCCCAAGAGGGCAGTGAAGTCCTCGTCCAGACGTTCGACGTCGAAATGGGGCCGGCTGTCTTCTGTGGTCAGACTCGTTTCGATCCAGTATCGGAAGTCGGCCAATTGGCCCACAGATTCGGGCTCCATGTCGACCATCAGGTCGAAGGTCGTACCCAGCATCGAGGTCGGGTCGCGGCGCACGTAGACCCCTGAGCCATGGCGAATCTCGACCATGCCCATGACCGCCAGAACCCTCAGACCCTGGGCCACCGTGGCCCGGCTGGTGCCCAACATGTCGGCCAGAGATCGCTCCGCCGGAAGTCTCACCCCGTCTTCCAGGCCGTTCTCGCTTACATAGGCGCGCAGGTGATCGACGACGTCGTCGACGAGTCGAGTAGGGGCAATCGGTCGCAGTGGGGTGAGCGGCGAGGACATCGCGGCCACAGGGTAGCTACAGTCGCTAAAGACTGGCTCAGTGGCTCAGCCAATTTGTGAGGGAGAAGAGCAATGCCGCCACCATCGATTCCGTCGCCTGACGAGGGACTCGCCCACGTCCCGACCCTGGCCCGTCTGCGCGCTGTCGAGCTGGTCGGGAAGCTGGGGCTGGGATACCTGGGTCAGGTCTTCTCCGCCGCAGAGATCCTCACCGCCATCATGGGTCACGGTCTGGGACCCGGCGACCGATTCGTACTCTCGCCTTCCCACTACGTGACGGCGATGTATGCCGTGGCCGCCGAGTTGGGCATGCTGGACGAGAAGCTGCTCAGCACCTATGGGGTGGATGGGTCGGATCTCGAAACCATTGGCTCGGAGCGGACTCCGATCGTCGACTTCACGTGCGGGTCGCTGGCACAGGGCCTTTCGGTCGGCATCGGTTACACGTTGGCGAGTCGGCTCGCCGCCTCGGGAGCACGAACCTTCGTGTTTGGCAGCGACGGCGAGATGGAGGAAGGTCAGACCTGGGAAGCAGCGATGTTTGCCGGTCATCATGGTCTCAAAGATCTGACGCTGACCCTCGACTGCAACGACTCACAGGTGGACGGCCCGGTGTCTTCGATCACCACGATCGAGCCCGTGGCGGCCAGGTGGGAGACTTTTGGTTGGACGGCCATCGAAGTCGATGGTCACGACACGGCGGCGCTGATCGACGCTCTGGATTCGCCGACGGACAGGCCCAAGGTGATCGTCGCCCGAACCACTGCAACCGCCACCCTCGATGCCCTCGGTGACCTCGACGACGCCCACTTCATCAAGATCGACGACGAGCTCAGGAAGTCCCTGAGTGATGAGTTGGCGGGGAGGCTCTGATGCTGAGACCCGCTCCATACGAGACCGTCCTCAAGCCTTACGGGACAGCCTTGCTCGACTTGGCCTTGCAGAGGGATGACATCGTGTGTCTCGGGGCAGATCTCACGAGACAGACCGAGACCGACCTGTTTCGCGATCAGATCCCGGAGCGCTTCTTCAACGCCGGTATGGCCGAGGCGAACCTCATGGGAATGGCGGCCGGCCTCGCCCGCTCCGGGCTCAAGCCGTTCGTCAACACCTTTGGCGTATTCGCGACGCGGCGCCCCTTCGATCAGGTGGCGATGTCGATCGCGTACCCCAACCTCCCCGTCCGCCTGGTCGGGTTCATGCCCGGGCTCTCCAGCCCGGGTGGCCCCAGCCATCAGGCGATCGACGATGTGTCCCTCATGCGGGTCCTGCCCAACATGACGGTCATCGACGTGGCCGATGCCGGCGAAGTCTCCGCGGTGGTGGGTCAGATCGTCGACCTGCCGGGCCCGGTCTACCTCAGGCTGAAACGGGGCGAGATCCCGGTCATGTTCGACGACACCTACTCGTTGAGTCTGAGCCACGCCACGGTGATCAGACCGGGTGGCGACGTGCTGATCGTGGCCTCCGGCATGATGCTCGCACCGGCAGTCAAGGCCGCCGAGGTGGCTGCCGAGGCCGGGGTCGAAGTCGGTCTGGTGTATGTGCCCGTCATCAAGCCCCTCGATTCGGCGACGATCATCGAGGCAGTCTCGGAGGCGCGGGGCGTGATCACTGCCGAGAACCATTCGGTGATCGGAGGCCTGGGGTCGGCGGTCGCCGAAGTGATGGCGGAAGCCGGCAGCGGTGTCCCGCTGCGGCGCATAGGTGTCCAGGACACGTATGCGAGCGCCGGGTCGCGGCCCTATCTGTTCCGTGAGTACGGGCTGAGCAGCCGAAACCTGCTCGAGGTGATCTGGGACTTGTCGGGGACGGATCTTCCCATCCCGGACATCGCCGAGGTCTCCGTGGAGACCCCCGGGGTCCACGAACCCGTCTGATTTCGAACACGAGGAGAGACCATGCCCTATGCAGCACAGAAACTGACCGATCAGATCGCCTCCCCCGGCGCACTCTCCGGCGTGGACTGGGAGGAGCGTGTCGACTTCGCCCGGCTCCGCGCGTATCGGACCACGCGGCTCCAGGAGCAGTTGCGTCAGTCCGACATCGGCGCGCTGATTCTCTTCGACATGGACAACATCAGGTACTCGACCGCGGGGCACATCGGGAATTGGGCCCGGGACAAGCTGTTCCGCGCCGCCCTGGTCATGCGTGAGAAGGACCCGATCCTCTGGGACATCGGCTCCGCTGCCAAACAGCATCAGATGCACAATTCGTGGCTGCCGGAGGGCAACTGGCAGGCGACCGTGTCGAGTTGGAGGGGAGCCATCCCGGAGGACGCCGGGATCGAAGAGTCCAACGCCAAACGTATCGCACAGAACCTCAGAGAGGCCGGGCTGGCCGACGACCCCGTTGGTGTCGACATCGTCGAGCTCCCGGTCCTGCGCGCCCTCGAGGCCGAAGGCCTGCATGTGGTGAATGCACAGCAGGCGATGCAGCGGGCGCGTGCCATCAAGTCGGTGGACGAGATCGCGCTGCTCGACCAAGCCTGTGGGATGGTCGACACCGTCTACGACGAGATATGTCGTCGCATGAAGATCGGGATGAGGGAGAACGACGTGGTCGGCTTTGCCTCGAACATCCTCTACGAGATGGGATCCGAAGAGGTCACCACGATCAACTCGATCTCCGGGGAGCGTTGCAGCCCCCATCCCCATGTCTTCTCCGACCGGGTGATTCGACCCGGGGACATGCTCTATTTCGACATCATCCACTCGTTCATGGGATACCGGACGTGTTACTACCGGACGTTCAACGTGGGTGGCGCCACGAGGTCACAGAGGGACGCCTACAAGC
>JBAPYG010000494.1:0-4177 GCA_049284615.1 Acidimicrobiia bacterium | reverse complement strand
TCCATCAGCAGGTGAAACACAATGTCGTCGCTCGTCTCGACGCTCGGATCGACGATCGAACCACCAGGGTCCAGCACCTCGAAGCCGTTGCCGACGATCGTGACCGGCTCGGTGAAGACGACCACGATCTCGTCGAGAGGGGCGGCGAGCTCGGCCCCATCGGCAGGGTCCGAGTAATCGAAGCCGGTGTGGGCGAGGGCTTTTCCCGGCAGGAAGACCAGCGAAGCGGCAGCCACGATCACGATCGTTTCCGTTGCTCTACGCCTCATCACGCGGACGATATCGGAACCGGTCGCCAATTCCGCCCCGTCCAACCAGGAAGTCCGTACTCGGACAGGAACGAGGAGGAGACTGATGAGACGAACCAATGCGGCGCTACTGATCTCGATGGCCATCATTCTGGCGGCCTGCTCTGGGGGTGATGCCGGCGCGGAGCTCCTCGCCGGATCCGTTGGGGACGACAGCACGCACTCCCAGAGCGACGAGGCCACCGCTCCGATGGATGTTGCCCTGGACGTGCAGGAGGGCCGGCAGGTCGTCCGGCGGGCGAGTCTGGAGCTGCGAGCCGACGACACACGAGCCGCCTTCGACCGGATAGTGGCGATGGTGCAGGAGATCGGAGGATTCGTCGCCGACGCCAACGTGTACCCCACCACCAGCGACGAGGCCGAGCCGCAGGTGACGATGACACTACGAGTCCCCGAGGATCAGCTGAACGAGACCTTGGACGCCATCAAAGGCTCCGTCGACGAAGTCGTGTCGGAGACTCAGGGCGCCGAGGACGTCACCGAGGAGTTCGTCGACCTCGAGGCCCGGCTCACCAATCTCGAGGCGCTGGAGACGGAGCTGAGGGCACTGCTACAGGAGACGAGGATGAAGGCCGATGCCGATCCCGACGCAATCCTGCGTGTCTTCGACGAGGTCGCCTCGGTGCGTGGCCAAATCGAGCAGCTGCAGGGACGGCTCGACTACCTGAGCGACCTCACCGCCCTGGCGACCGTGCAGGTCGGTATCACTCAAACCCCGTCGGCGGCACCACTCGTCGACGTCCCGTGGGATCCGGGGGCGACCGTGCGGGAGGCGACCGGGAACCTGGTCTCAGGGCTACAGGGAGCGGCCGACTGGCTGATCAACTTCGGGTTGTTCGCACTGCCGATGCTCCTGATCGTCCTCGGGCCCCTGGCCATCGTCGGCGCGATCGTCTACAAGCGATTCTTCCGCCGACCCACGGGCTCCGCCCCGATCGGCACTTGAAGACATTGCATTGGAAGAGGCCCCGGTTGCGGTACCGGGGCCTCTTCTCACTCGGTTTCGATCGACTCAGCTCCTGGCGATTGCGAAGAAGTCCGTGTAGTTGATCTCGAAGTCACCGGTGTCGGTGATGATCTCGAGAAGCTCCGACAATTCTGCCGAGGGGTAGATCGTCTCGTCCTCGAGGATCTCGGGCAGGATGAACTCTTCGGCCGCCTCATTGGGGCTGGCATAGAAGTTCCAATTGGTCAGGGCGGCGCCGTTCTCCGCATCCAACAGGTAGTTCATGAACGTGTGCGCAGTGCAGGGATGCTCCGCATTGGCCGGGACCGCCATGTTGTCGATCCACACCGTGGCGCCTTCCTGCGGGATCACGTAGGCATAGTCCTCCCACCCGTCGACGTCGTCGAAGGCGGCGAAGTAGTTGCCCGAGTACCCGTGGGTGACCGCAGCCTCACCATTGACCAGGTTGGTCTCGTAGTCGTCGCTGTCGAAGGCGATGATGTAGTCCTTGACCCCGGCGATCACGTCGGCCGCCTCCTGCAGCTCCTCCTCACTGGTGCTGTTCAGGGAATACCCCAGATACTTCAGTGCCGCTCCCATCGTCTCTCGCGGGTCGTTGAGCAGGGTGACACCGCCGGGATAGGTGGAGACGAGCTCGGGGTCGAAGACCAACGCCCAACTGGGCTCGTAGTCTTCCCCGACCACGGCGAGGTCGACACCCAGACCGGTCGTCCCCCATTGATACGCCACCGAGAAGACGCCGCCCGGGTCGTATGCCGGATCGGCGAACCGTGCGGCGAGATTGCCCAGGTTGGGCATGGCATCACGCTGCACCTCGGCGAGCAAGCCCTCCTCGATCATGATCCCAACCATGTAGTCGGAGGGCACGATGAGGTCGTAGACCGAGCCGGCCTGCAGCTTGGCCAGCATCGCCTCGTTGGAGTCGTAGAAGTCCTCGACCACGTCGACTCCATACTCGGTCTCGAACGCCGCGATCAGGTCGGGGTCGATGTACTCGGACCAGTTGTAGAAGTTGAGGTCGCCATCCACCGCGTCGGCCTCACAGGTGGCCCCGGCCCCGCCGTCGGCCGTGGTGTCGGTACCACCATCGGCGGTGGTGTCCGAGCCACCGGCGTCATCGGTGCCGCCACAGGCCGCAAGCACCAGGGTCAGGGCGGCAAACGCCGCGATCAGTCTCATCAATCGTCTCATTGGCTCATATCCTCCCAAGGCAACAATGGGTGCCGGCCCAACCGGCGAACGAAACCTTAGGCAGGGCCGACCACCTAATGACCCGCTCAGGCGTGACCGACGATGTCCTGTTCGAGAGCCTCGGGGTCGGCGAGCCGCTGTCCGCGGGCAGCGGCTCCCCTTTGAAAGCCAAGGGAGATGCCGACCAGGATCATCGAGGCCACGAGCATCAAGACGCTCACGGCGTTGATCAAAGGCGTTACTCCTCTGCGCACCAGGCCGAAGACATACACCGGAAGTGTGGTCGACCCGGGGCCGGACACGAACTGGGTCACCACGACATCGTCGAGTGACAAGGTCAGGGCGAGCAAGGCCCCGCCGGCCACGCCGGGGGCGATGAGCGGCAGGGTCACGTGCCGGAAGGTCTGCCACCGGGAGGCGTACAGATCGGCTGCCGCCTCCTCCATCGATGAGTCGAATTGCGCGATTCGCGCCCTCACGACCACGGCGACGAACGAGATGTTGAAGGCGATGTGAGCGAGAGTGATGGTGAGGAGGCCGGGCTCGAGGTGGATCCCGGTCAGGTCGTCGAGTATCCCGAAGGCCTGGAAGAAGAATATGAGCAGCATGACCGCCATGGTCACGTCGGGGATGATGATCGGCAGATAGGCCAATCCATCCAGCGTCCCTCTCCCCCGATAACGATATCGCTCCAACGAGATGGCGAGCGCGGTGCCGATGATCGTGGCCACGATCGTCGAGGCGAAGGCCACGATCAGCGAGTTGCGAAGGGCGTTCATCACCGCCTGGTCCTGGAACATCTCGCCGTACCACCGCAGCGAAGGCTGGGTCCAGATAGACACGTTGTTGTTGTCGTTGAACGAGAACACCACCAGGAGCGCGATCGGCGCATAGAAGAAGGTGAACACCAGGACCGCGTTGAGACCGAGAAGCCTGTCGACCAAACCCCGCGGACCGGTGCCCTCGTTCACAACGACTTGGCTCCCGCCCTGAAGTAGAACACGGTGGCGAGCAACATGATGAACATCACCGCGAACGAGAGCGCCGAGCCAAACGGCCAGTTCCGCGCGGTGAGGAACTGGGAGACGATGTACTCACCGAGCAAAGTGGTGCGGCCCCCACCGAGGATCGCCGGGGTCACATACGCACCCAGTGCCGGGATGAACACGAGGATCGATCCGGCGACGACACCTGGCATCGACAACGGGAGGGTCACCTTGCGGAAGGCGGTCCATCCGCCGGCATAGAGATCCCGCGCCGCCTCGACCAGACCCCAGTCGAGACGCTCGATGGCGGCGTAGAGCGGCAAGACCATGAATGGCATGAACCCGTAGACCAGCCCGATGAGGACGGCCGTGTTGGTGAACAACAGACGTATCGGCTCGCCGCCCATCGCCTGGCTGATCTGTGAAACCAACCCGTCCGAGCCCAGTATCACCTTCCATGCGTAGGTCCTCACCAGGAAGTTGGACCAGAAGGGGATCATCACCAAGACGAGCAGGATGCCCCTCACCGCGGGTCGTCTCGTCGCGATGTAGAAGGCGAACGGGTAGCTGACGACGAGAGAGATGACGGTGGTCACCGTGGCGAGGAGAAATGAGCGCAGGAAGATCTCTCCGACCAGAGGGGTGAAGAGTCGTTTGTACGACTCGAGATTCCAGTCCTCGAGAAGGGTCAGGCCGGTCGAAGACCTGCTGGCGAAGGAATAGAC
>JBAPYG010000493.1:0-2098 GCA_049284615.1 Acidimicrobiia bacterium | reverse complement strand
CTGACCGCAACCGCAACAACTCCGGATCCCCTACGACGGGACACCGTCGCGTCCGGCCGCGCCATGACCAGGAACATCACCTGGGAGAACGCCCCTTGACAGGAAACCGCTCTTCAGGCATGCCGATACCGGGCCGTATCCGATCTGAGCGTTTTCGTCCGGGATCAGTTGATCTGCGCTGCCTGTCGGGGCGGGGCCGTCTGGTTTACCTCTTGCCGGGATAGCGCCCCATCGATGGGACTTTCGACTCTGGCTCTGCAGTGCCTGGGTTGATGACAATGAGATGACCCGGTTGGAGTCGACGTAGCCAGAATCGGCCGACAAACCGTCGATGGACAGAGGGACCGTCAATCTGAAAGAAGGGATCGGAACCAAGAGAGATGACATCCAACGTGATGATCGGACGAGTCACCGAACCAAGTGACGTCGACGGCGAGTTGAGCCGCTGGCGTGGCGCAATCACGGTGGCCGGTTGGGCCGCCTTAGCCTCAGTCGTGCTCACCTTTGTCCAAGTGTGGATATTCGTGCAGTGGCCGCCACCGGAAACGGTGGAGGGCTTCTTTGCGCTGTTCGCCGACAACCCATTGCTGGGACTGCTCTCCTTGGACCTTCTCTTCATCGTGAACAACCTGCTACTACTTCTGGTCTATCTGGGTTTGTTCTTGGTTCTCCGCCGCCGGTACCCGTCCGCGGTGACCATTGGCCTGTTGTTGGGGGCTGTAGGGATGGCCGCCTACACCGCTTCGAACACGGCATTCGAGATGCTCTCGCTGGCCAACACCTATGCGAGCGCCGCCGGCGCCGGGCAGGTCGCCCTCTTAGGTGCTGGGGAGGCGATGCTGGCGGTGTTCAAAGGGACCGCTTTCGACACCTACTACATCCTGGGCGGGATCGCTCTCTTCCTCTTCTCCGGAGCCGTGTTGGCCTCGGGTCGGTTCAGTCGAGCCACCGGAATCTCGGGACTAATCGCAGCCGCGTTGATGATGATCCCCTCTACAGCCGGGACGGTGGGAATGTTCTTCGCTATGGGGTCGCTGGTGCCTTGGGTGGTGTTCGCTGCTCTCGCCGGCCGTCGCCTACTCCGTTTGGTTCGTTAACCGTGCCGCTCCATCTTCGCGGGGAAGTGAGATGGTGGTCGGCGGTGTCGGGGTTCATCGCCTTTGTGGGCTGGGATTCCGCGATCGAAGCGGAAACTGAAGCGATAAAGGACATCAACTGGAGCAAGGCATCCGCGCGCCGGCCAATGCCAAACTCGTCCGGTTTGATCACGCGAGATCCGGCAACCCATATCGGGTCTGCAACGAGCGTATAGGTGCCGTTCTGCTCGGTTTCCGACTGTGTGCGTTTGCCCAGGATCAGTTGATCTGCGTGGTTGTGTGTCGTGCGGTTGGGTTCAAGTCTGGAGGTTCTGAATAACGATGCCGGCAACGGCGGCGAGCAGCGCGATCAGAAGGATTCGACGGGTGGGGGCTTCAGTGTCCGGGTTGCGCCGAAAAGCCGACAGGGCCCATCCTGCAGAAGCAAACTCCACGATGACCACCAGCGAGCCCGCAGCGACAAACCATGCCGTCATCTCGATGGCGGTCCACAGGTAGATCACTCCCATCAGGGAAAAGACCAGACCGGCGAGTGTTCCAACCATGACTCCATATCGCGCATTCGCAAGGTCGATCCTGTCGATGATCCACGCCAGAGAAGTGACACCGGCCAGAAGACCGAGGTATGCCACCGGGATGCGTCGGACGAGCTGTTCGTCGGGAATGAGACTTGGTTCCCGCTCCTGGTCAAAGAGTGGCATGAAGACACCCGCGTTGAAGAAGAGATCCACCCCGACGGTTAATGCCCATGTCGTGAGCACGGGTCGAATGGCAAACGCCCGGTTGGCCATCTTGGTTGAGCTCTGATCACTCATCGCTTCGTTGATTGTCGCATATGAGATTGTCTGCTGTTGGGCTCGACTTGGAGCTCTTGGGCCTGAACGTACCCACAGATCAACGAGGAGCCAGAGTCGAAGGGCCTTGTTGTGATGACGGTGCGCGCATAGGTGATGCCATGAAGAGCGGGAGCCTCCCTGCTCTTTGACCCGAGACGAGACTCG
>JBAPYG010000492.1:0-5098 GCA_049284615.1 Acidimicrobiia bacterium | reverse complement strand
GGTCACGCCCGCCGCGACGATCCGATCGACCAGCGGGTTGAGCCGGTCTGCGATATCCGACTCTCCGTACCAGAGATCGAACTCGACGCCGAGGGCGGCGAAGTCCTGACGCTGTGAGGACTCAGAGACCGACTTCATCGTCTTCCAGACCGAGAGGGCGCTCTCGTCTCCCTGTTGCAGGGCAACGGTGGTCAGCCGCGCCCGATCGGCGAAGTCTTCGTCCTCCTCGGCGCGCTCGGAGGCCTCCGGGTATATGCGCTGCAGGTCGAAGAGGGTGATCGAGGTGGGGTCGATGCCCTCCTCCTCGACCGATGCGATGAGCAGCCCCATCTGAAATCCCCAGTCGCCGAAGTGGGGATCCCTGACGACGTCATGACCGGCGAAGGCAAAGAGACGTGCCAGCGAGTCACCGATGATGGTCGCCCGGAGATGGCCGACGTGCATCGCCTTGGCGACGTTGGGCCCGGCATAGTCGACCAGGACCCGGAGCCGGTCCCCGTAGCGCTCGTAACCGAGGTGGTGGTCACCGGCGATCTGGCCCGACCACCGCGCCATGGCGTCGTCGGTGAGATCGATGTTGATGAAGCCAGGCCCGGCCACGTCCGCCTTGGCGATGTCGGGATGTTTTGCGATCGCCTCTGCGACGGCGGTGGCGATGTCACGTGGTGGGCTACCCGACTGCTTGGCCGCCGCCATGGCCCCGTTGCACTGGAATTGGGCCAGCTCGGGCCGCTGCGACGGAAGCACCTCACCCAGCCCGGCGGGCAGGCCGAGGGCGGTGAACGCTCCACCGGTGAGCTCGGAGAGGTGAGTCTGGACGGACATTGGCGGGAGGTTAGGTCACCTCGGTCCGATGTCAGTAGGGCCCGACCGATCTCGGCTCAGGCGAAAACGGCCGTCTTCGACCCGAAGAGGACGACTCGATCCTCGGCGTGGTGTCGAACAGCCCGCGCCAGCACCGCCCTCTCGACGTCCCGGCCGATCCGAATCATGTCCTCGACCGTGTCGGTGTGGCTCACCCGGGCCACGTCCTGTTCGATGATCGGCCCCTCGTCGAGATCGGCGGTTACATAGTGGGCAGTGGCGCCGATCAGCTTGACGCCACGGGCGTGAGCCTGGTGGTACGGGCCGGCACCCTTGAAACCGGGCAGGAAGGAATGGTGGATGTTGATGACCCGCCCCTCGAGCCGCCGACAGAGCTCAGGGGTCAGCACCTGCATATATCGGGCGAGCACGATGAAGTCGATGTCCAGTTGGTCGACACGTTCGACCAGGGTCGCCTCCGCGGCGCGCTTGGTCTCTTTCGACACGGGGACATGCTCGAAAGGGACGTCGTATCGATCTGCGAGGGCGCGACAGTCGTTGTGGTTGGAGACGATGAGCGGGATGTCGATGGCCAACTCCCCGTTTCGATGGCGAAAGAGCAGGTCGAGGAGACAATGGTCGTATCGGGAAACCATGATGAGGACACGTCTCCTCTCAGTCTCGGGGCGGATCGTGAGGCGAGCGTCCAGCTGCGCGACCACCTGATCCATTCGCGTCTCGACCCGATCCGGCGGTACAGGAGAGTCGAATACGGTTCGCATCGCGAAAGTGGCGCTCTCGGGGTCTCCGAACTGGGCGCTCTCCACGATGTTGCCGTCCACATCGAGCATCGCCCCGGTGACGTGGTTGACGATCCCAGGTCGGTCGGGACACAGCAGGGCGAGGATGTACCTGGTCACCGGTGAAACCTCTCGTCGCGCCACCGGATGGCCGCCCGGAGACCCTGTTCGGCGACGATTCGCTCGAACTCGAGACGCTCGGGAGACCCTATGGCCTCGATCTCGGCTCCGATCTCTACCCCTCGGCGCAAGGCCTGTCGGAAACCAGCCTGCTCCCATCCGGCGTTCACGGCGCGTTTGGTCGCTCTCGACACCGCGGGGTCGACAACGGCGAGCCGGTGGGCCAGGGCCATGGCCTCCGTCTCGAGGTCGGCGCGGGGGACGACCCGATTCACCAGGCCGATCGCAGCCGCCGTGTCGGCGTCGACCCTGTCGTGCCCCGTGAGCACCAACTCCTTGGCCCGTCGCGCCCCCACGAGCCAGGGGAGCACGTGGGCGACGATGGCCGAGCCGAACTTGATCTCGGGTTGACCGAAGACGGAGTCGTCGGAGGCCACGACCAGGTCGCACATCATCATGAGGTCGCACCCTCCTGCCAGACAATGGCCCTGGACCATGGCTACGACCGGCTGAGGCTGATCGAACACCTGGAGCAGCCGATCGAGAAGGTGATCGAGCCCGGCAAGTGCCTCGTCGTATCCGCCGGCGGGGCTCTCCTCGCCCAGGTCGTACCCCGCGCAGAACGACCTCCCGGCCCCGCCGAGGACGATCACATGCACGGTCTCGTCGTCGGCAGCGAGCGTCAACTCCTCGGACAGCGCTCCCGTCAGCTCCGAGGAGAGCGCATTGAGCTTCTCGGGGCGGTTGAGGGTGAGGGTCCGCACCGGGCCGTCATCCGCTCTGATGACGAGAGGGCTCACAACACCCCCTTGATCATCAGGTCGACAGCCACCGCCGAGTCAGGCCCGACTATCACCGGGTTGAGGTCCATCGACTCGATCGAGTCGCACATGTCCACCACGAGTTCGGAGAATCGGACGACCACCTCGGCGAAGGCGGTGATATCCGACGCCGGTGCGCCACGTCTTCCCTGCAGGAGCCCGGCGATGCGCAAACCGCCAACGGCCCGGGTCACCCGGAACACGTCGACGGGGGGCAGCATCGCGATTCGGTCGGTCATCAACTCGATGAGAGTCCCTCCGGCCGAGACGAGGACTATGGGGCCGAATTGAGGGTCGGTGACCATGCCCACGCTCATCTCGACGCCGGCAGGCACCTGTCGAGACACGGTGACGCCCGGCCCGAGTCGGGCGGTGAGATCTCGATACGCCGCAGTCAAAGCGTCGGGGCCGGTCAGCCCGACCCGAACGCCATCGACATCCGTCTTGTGATCGGTGGCACGGGTCTTGAGCACCACGGGGTACCCGATACGGTCGGCGGCCTCGATCGCGTGACCCAGGTCGCCGGCGGCCGCGGTGGGGGCGAAGGGGATGCCGTAGGCCGAGAGCAGCTCGAGCGGGTGTCCCACGTCGCTTCCCGGGGCTCGGGTCATGCGTGGCGCCAGATCCGGCCAATCGAGACGATCGGTGCGATCGAGGAGATGTCTCACCGCCCTCAGCCCGGTCTCGGTGCCGTGGAGGACCGGGACGCCCCCGGCCCGGATGATCCGCGCCTGCGCCGGGTCGACCGTCGTCGAGACGTGGGCCAGCACGGCTATCGGCTTCTCGACCAAGTCGGCGGCGTCGAGCACAGCCGTGCCATAGGCGCTGTCGATGTTCTCCTCGGCGGTGAGATCCACGGAGAAGGCGACGACCCCGATCGCCGGGTCGGCGCCCAGGGCCTCGAGGCAATGCACGAACACGTCCTCCGCATCGCGGCCTGTGCCCCAGGCGTCGACCGGGTTGGCGGCTTCGAGCCCGGGATCGAGGAGGTCGGCGATGGTGTCGGCTGTGGCCGGGGAAATCGCCGGCAGGGGCACCCCGAGACGCTCCGCCGTGTCGATGAGCAGTGCCCGCTCGCCTCCGGAGTCGTGGACCGCACCCAGACCGCCGCGAAAAAGTGGGCGTCTGCTGCTCATCAACTCCACGGTGTCGAGCAGCTCATCCATCGAGTGGACGCGGTGGACCCCATGCGCGTCGAACAGAGCCTCGTAGGCGGCGGCGTCGCCGGCGATCGCCTCGCTGTGGGTAGCTATCGCGGCCCGACCCGGCACACTGGTCCCCACCTTCAGGGCAACGATCGGGATCGACCTCTCGGCGGCCGCTGCCAGTGCGAGCCTGAAGCCGTCGGGATCGCGAACGGTCTCGAGGAAGAGCGCCACCACCGTGGTGCTCTCGAGGTCGAGCACCCACCGCAGATAGTGGCTCATCGGCGTGTTCAGCTCGAGGCCGGTGGAGACGACCAGGTTGAAGCCGAGATCTCGCCGACTGTGCAGCATGGCCGAGAAGAGTGACCCGGAGTGGGTGAGGAAGCTGACCCCTCCGGGGGCCAGGTCGACGGGTTGAAAGAAGCCACAGAGCCGGAGCCCCGACTCGATGTTCACCAAACCCATGCCGTTGCCTCCGCACACCGGCACCCCCGCTTCGCCGACGAGGCGGGTCAGCCGGGCGCGAAGCGAGCCCCCATCGGCTGCCGTGCCGTGACAACTGGCGAAGATCACCAGCGAGCGGGCGCCGGCAGCGATCGCCTTCTCGACCTCTTGCTCGAGCCGGGCGTTGGACACGGCGAGGACGGCCACGTCGATCTCCTCGCCGACGTCCTCGAGCGACGCAAAGGCCGGTCGGCCGTCGATGCGGCCGTAGGACGGGTTGATCGGGTAGACCGGGCCGACGAACCCTCCGTGAAGCAGTTGGCTCATCGTCTGCTGCCCGACCGAGCCCACGCGCTCGGAGGCGCCCACGACGGCGACGGATCGGGCTTGCAGCATGTGGTCGAGTGAGTTCATGGCGGGTCCTGAACGACAGTTCAGCGTACCGGATCACCTCATGTGGCATGATCTTGTGGTGAGCCCGCGTCCCAAGATGACCGAGAGCAGGAGACACGACATTCTCCGGGCGACGGTCACGGTCATCGCCGAACGGGGCCTTTGTGAGACCCGCATCGCCGACGTCGCCGAGCTCGTCGGGGTGAGCCCCGCCCTCGTCTTGTACTACTTCCCGACCAAGGCCGCCCTGCTCACCGAGGCCCTCGTGTATCTCGATCGGCTGTTCTATGAGGGCGTCGCCAACAAGCTCGAGAAATCGCCCACGGCCGAGGATCGTCTCGTGATCCTGATCGAGGAGAGCTGCCCGAGACCGACGAAACCAGGCGAAATGCCCGACAGCTGGGTGCTCTGGCCGGCCACATGGGAGATGGCGAGGCTGGACCCGGCCCTGGCCGCCGCCCGCGCTCGTCTCGACGAGGCATGGCGCGCCCAGATCGTGACCATCGTCGAGGACGGCATCGCCTCCGGTGAGTTCGGCGAAGTCGACTCCAAGGCGTTCTCGATCCAACTG
>JBAPYG010000491.1:0-4847 GCA_049284615.1 Acidimicrobiia bacterium | reverse complement strand
GAGGACTGCCTCCTGCCGATCGGCGTCGGTGATGAAGTACGGCGACAGGTATCCCTTGTCGAACTGCATTCCCTCGGTGAACTCGAGCTCGAGTCCGAAGGTCTGCCCCTCTTCGACGGTGATGACGCCGTCCTTGCCCACACGGTCCATCGCGTCGGCGATGACATCACCGATCGACGAGTCGTTGTTGGCCGAGATCGAGGCGACATGAGCGATCTCCTCGGTGGTCTCGATGTCACGCGACATCTCACCGATGGCCTTGACCGCGGCCTCGACCGCGCTCTCGATGCCACGCTTGAGCTCCATCGGGTTGGCACCGGCGGCGACCTGACGGAGACCCTCCTTCACCATGGCCTGAGCCAGGACGGTGGCCGTGGTCGTGCCGTCACCGGCAACGTTGTCGGTCTTGTTGGCGACTTCATAGGCGAGTTTTGCGCCCATGTTCTCGTAGGGATCCTCGAGCTCGATCTCCTTGGCGATGGTGACACCATCGTTGGTGATAGTGGGGGCACCCCACTTCTTCTCGAGGACGACATTGCGGCCTTTGGGGCCGAGTGTCACCTTTACTGTGTCGGCGAGCTTGTCGACGCCCGCCTGGAGACCCTTCCGAGCCTCCTCATTGAAGCGAAGATCCTTCGCTGCCATAACTCCTGCGCTCCTCTTAGTTGACGATGGCCAGAATGTCGCGCTCGCTCAGGACCAGGTACTCACCGGCGTCGAGCTTGACCTCGGTGCCTGCGAACTTCGAGTAGAGGACTTTGTCCCCGACCGAAACGTCCATCGCGATGCGCTCGCCATCGTCGTCACGGGCACCCGGGCCCACGGCGATGACTTCTCCTACTTGTGGCTTCTCCTTGGCGGTATCCGGGATGACCAGACCCGATGGAGTGCGGGATTCCGCCTCCTCGGTGGGTGTGACCACCACTCGATCGCCGAGCGGTTGAAGCTTCATACGTAGCTCCTCCTTGAGCATCTACGTGTGCTTACTTGCGGGAGGATGGTCTCCGCAGGTGAACCAGCGGAAACCGGGCCCTTACCCGTCTGTTAGCACTCTCTCTTTGTGAGTGCCAGGCAAATGTAGCAGTCTCGGCCCGAGAGTGCTAATCGGATCTGAGTCGGTTCCGCTCAGGTTCTTCTACAAGACCATTGACGGGTCGACGTTCTCGGCCCAATCGGTGAGACGACCCCGGGAGAGCCAATGGGCCCCGGCCACGCCGATCATGGCCGCGTTGTCGGTGCACAGGATGGGGTCGGGGAGGGCGAGAGTCAAACCGCGTTTGTCGGCTTCGTCGGCGAAACGGGAGCGCAGACGTCTATTCGCCAGGACTCCACCCCCACCTCCCACCGTCCTCGCTCCGGTGGCGTCCACCGCGGCAAACGTCTTGTCGACGAGCACGTCGACGATCGCCTCCTGGATCGAGGCGGCGACATCCTCGATCGGTGGCAGGTCGCCGGCGGCGGCGGCCTTCTCGATGAATGTGACCACGGAGGTCTTCAAGCCCGAGAACGAGAAGTGGTAAGGCCTGTCCGGCATCGCCCTGGGGAACTCGACGGCCGCGGGGTCGCCTCCTTCCGAGACCCTGTCGATCGCAGGGCCCCCGGGAAAGCCCAGTCCCATGACCCGGGCCAGCTTGTCGAATGCCTCCCCGGCGGCGTCGTCGATCGTGTGCCCCAAAGTGTCGTAGTCACCCCAGTCGGTGACATGGACGATCTGGGAGTGGCCACCCGAGGCGAGCAACACGACGGCGGGGGGTGTGAACTCCTCGAATTGAATTCTGGGCGCCATCAGGTGCCCCTCCATGTGATCGATGCCCACGAACGGCAGTTGCCGGGCCCACGCCGTGGCCTTGCCGTAGGAATGCCCCACGAGCAACGCTCCGACCAACCCCGGCCCGGCGGTGGCGGCCACGCCGTCGAGGTCCGACGGATGCACTCCCGCCTCGGTGAGGGCGCGATGGGTGAGCGAGCGGATCGCCTCTACGTGGGCTCGAGCCGCCACCTCGGGCACGACCCCTCCAAATCTGGCGTGCAGCTCGACCTGGGAGGACAGGACATTGGAGAGAGCCTCGGTCCCGCGGACCACGGCAACCGCCGTCTCGTCACAACTCGTCTCGAAAGCCAGGATCGTCGGGTTCATCTCAGGGACTCCAGATACTCGGGGCGATCGATGTCATGCGCCCACATGATCACTGCATCGTCGTCGCCGTAGTAGTTGCGGCGAATGCCGACGGGGGCCAGTCCCAGCGCGGCATACATCGACCGGGCGGGGTGGTTACGGGAACGCACTTCGAGTGTCAGATGACGAGCGCCGGCGGCGATGCCTGCCTCCACCAGGCCCGACATCAAGGCACGCCCGAGCCCGCGGCGCCGGCGGTGAGACGCCACCAGGAGATTGGTGACATGCGCCTCGTCGCCGATGACCATCACGCCCCCGAAGCCATCGATCCCCTCGTCACCGGCAACGAGGTAGGCGCGGTTCTCGGCGCTGAGCTCATCGAGGAAGACCTGGCGGGACCAGGGCCTGGGCTGGCTGGCCTGTTCCAGGAGCACGACCTCGTCCAGGTCGGCGGCTGTCATGGGCCTGACGGTGATCACACCGACCCCCATGGGCCCTCCTGACGAATCTTCTCCCAGTTGATGGTCACATCGGGCTCCCGCATGTACATGGGGCGGATCTCGTCCGGCGACGGGAACTCATCACGATCGAACTTCCCCGCCCCTATCTCGGCGAGGGCCACCGCATAGGGAAAGCGGGGCCGACCGGTCTTCACATGATGCATGGCGCGGAAGAACCCGTCGGGAAGTTGGTCGACCTCACCGACGACCAGGCTGTGATCTGCCGTCGACTCCAACGCCGCCTTGAGCTCCTCCGGTGCCATGAGCTCGGTGGGGGACTCGCGCACGACACCACCCGGAACCGGCCGGTACCGGGCGACCGCGAACTCGCCGCGACGGGCGTCGACGATGGCCCAGATCATGCGATGGCCCGTCTTGGCCTCGAGCGCGAGCGCATCGACCGAGACAGCCGGGATGATCGGGATCCCGAAGGCGGCGGCCAGGCCCTGGGCCGTGGCGAGACCGACCCTGATACCGGTGTAGAGACCCGGGCCTATATCCACCACCACGGCATCGAGGTCGTCGGGGGACCATCCGACCTGGTCGAAACAGAAGTCGATGGCGGGGACGAGGAAGCCGGCATGACCCATGCGGTCGATACGCGAAGCAGCGGCGAGAGTGCGGCGATCCTCCACCACCGCCACCGAAGATCCGGGGGTCGACGTCTCGATCGCGAGGAGCTTCATGCTGTGAGCCCCAGATCTCGATCGGACCATTCGCCCTCTCCATGAAAGCGGAGGGTGCGTGACCCCTCCTCGCCGACCTCGAATTCGATCCGAAGATGATCGCGGGGCAACAGGGACTCAACCGCCTCCCCCCACTCGATTACGAGCAGGCCGTCGCGCGCCATCTCCATGACATCGAGGTCGTCGAACTCGTTCATCGACCCGAGTCGATAGACGTCGACGTGGATGATCGGCATGAACCCGCTCCTGTACTCGCGCACCAGCACGAAGGACGGGCTAACGACGGGCTCGTCGACACCGAGCCCGGTGGCGATACCCCGGGTCAAGAGGGTCTTACCCGCCCCCAGCCCACCGGCGAGGAGGACGACATCGCCGGGTCGGAGGCTGGCGGCTATGCGGCTGCCGAGCGCCTCGGTGTCACCCGGGGTGGGACAGCTCACCTCGATCACCCCGGACCACCCATCTCGTCGAGGACGGTTTTCGCCAGGGCGAAGTCTTCCTGCATCTGCTCCCTGACGCGGGGTCGTCCGCGCAGGGCGGCGGCGGGGTGGAACGTGGGGATCAAGCGGGCATCCAACCACCAATCGATCACCTGCCCGCGCATTCTCGTGATGCCGACTTCCGTGGGCACCAGGAGTTTGGTGGCGAAGTTCCCGAGGGTGATGACCACTTCGGGGCGGATGATGCGGATCTGTTCTCTCAGGTAGCCCTTGCAGGAGTCGATCTCGTCCGGCCGCGGATCGCGATTGCCGGGTGGACGGCATTTCAGGACATTGGCGATGTACGCCTGATCGCGTGTGATGCCGATCGAGCCCATCAACTCGTCGAGCAACCCACCGGCCGCCCCTACGAACGGCTCACCCTGCAGGTCCTCGTTCTTGCCCGGCGCCTCGCCGACCAGCATCAGACGAGCGTGCGGGTCACCGGTGCCGAACACCACAGTGGTCCTGGTCTCGGCGAGACGACACCGTGTGCAGGCGAGCGCGGTGTCTCGTAGCTCGATGAAGGCAGGGCTGGCAGAGCTCAACGTGGCCCATTGTGGCAAAGCCACGACCTAGGGGTTGGCGGCCCTCACCGCGTTCTCGATGGCCGCTGCCGTCACCGCAAATGCGACCTCACCCAGCTCGTCGCGGTCTGCAGCCACATCTCCCACGGAGACGGCCAGGACGGCATCTCCGTCGTACCTGGTGTGCGCAGGTCGGATGCACACCCCCATGGCGTCGTGCGAGCGGACGATGAGACGTCCGAGATCGACCCGGTCGAGGGCGGCGTCGGTGGCGAGGACGACGAGCGTGGTGTTGGTCAGGTCGGACGGCACCAGGTTTGGGGGCCCGGGCACCGCCGATCCCCCTGTCAGTGACTCGCCTTGCACAGTGAACACGTCGCCGATCGGGTTGAGGACGGCCAGTGCCCCGACCTTGGCGTCTCCCGCTTCGCCGACCGAAGATCCGAGACCACCCGGCCTCATGTGCTCGAAACCGCGCCACTTGGCGGCGGTGGCGCCCGTCCCGGCTCCGACGACCCCAACCTCGACCGGAGCATCAG